>JAGLWO010000651.1 GCA_023133395.1 Candidatus Cloacimonadota bacterium
TTACTACTTCACAATTTGAAAATGAAAGAACTAATTCCCAGTTCGCTCCATTATCATTTGATTTATAGATACCTCCCCAGAAACCGACAAGAATGTTATTCTCTGAATTAATAAATATGTGAGATATACTTGTTTCAGGATAATTCAGTGTATCCCAATTATCTCCATTATCTGAAGAAAAATAAATTGGTCCCGGAGATGCGTAAATATCATCTTGTGAATTAATTTCGATACTACCAACTACAAATGTATCAAAAATAATATCCCAAATTACCCCATTATCAGTCGACCTGTATATTCCGTTTTGTGTGCCAGTAAATAAATATCCAATGGAATTAATTGCGATACAATGAATACTATTTTCAGAGTAATAGATTGATTCCCAATAGTCCTGACTATAACAGAAAGAGTAAAATAAAATTAGAATTATAAGAAATATGATTTTATTTGCATCCATACTGATACTCCTCATTATTTAAGTCGCCCGTGGCTAATGGATGGCGTGTGCGGTGCTCTTTCACATTTCCTCTCACTCAGAGCACTGACACGCTTGTTAGCAGCATATTAAAATCACACTTTTATTTTAAAACGAATATCCCAAAGAGCAACCAATTTTAAACAGATAATAAGAAAAATCGTTTGTAATATCTCCATAATTAATGAAACCAGGTGAATAAAGAGCAAAACTTTCTTTATATTTCAAAAAAGAATAAACACAGTAAAGACTTAATTGAATTCTAGTTTGTATATGTGATCCAAACCCGGCTGTGAATCCTGTTTCAACTTGTGGCTTTTTTTCAATTTTTGGACAATGAACATTTGTAATTTCATTATAATGTGGTATCAACTTATAAACTGGAACACATTGTCTTAAGAACCCACATCTAAGTAAATATCTGCTGCCTAATTCAATTCCTGTTCTAAAAGAATACCCGTCTTTGGTTTCAGAATGAATGAAATAAACGTCTTTATAATCAGAAAATTTGCAAGTTATATATTCGGTAAAAATCTTAATATTCGTATGAGGTTTTACTTCTAATGCGAAACCATATTCTGCAGGGATTGTATATTTATTCTTGTGATGTACATTTAAAAAATTATCATATTCATTTTCAAGAATGTATTTAGTTCTATATCTTGCTCCTAATTTCAAATAACTGTTTAAGATATAAGACCCACTTAAAGTAAGAAATGTACCCTTCAACGTACCACTATTTTTTGCTTCACTTCCATCATAATTTTCAAATATTTCAGAATATTCACTAAGAAACGGAAGACTGATTGAGAGTCCTCCAAAAATTTTCTTTTTATAGCTGATCCCGCTACCCAGAACAAGAGTATTAAAACCGCCATTGTAATCACTTTCTTCCTCTTCAATTGATGGTATGCCAAAACTTTTTCCTTTTTGATTTAAATTATATCCCCAGTCGTAATATGTTCGATAACCTGCAGCAAAACCAAATTTCCAATTACTATTTTCTGACATTTTGTATGGAATGCAAAAAGCTAGTCCATTGATCTTATAATGAAAAGTGCGAGTAAAATCAGTATAAGAACGGACAGTATCATAATAAATTGTATCTGACATAGAAGACGATGTTTTAGTTTTACCAAGCTGTGTTCTTATGTTGAATTGAAGATCTATTGACTCTAAACTGCTAAGCATGGCAGGATTATTAAAAACGTAATTTGCCCCAGAAGATGATAAAATAGATGTTGTGCCTAATGCTTCAGCTCTACCATCAATTATTTCAGGTTCTAATGAATCATACTTATAAATATTTTGCCCAAATAATCCTTCAGTAACAAACAAAAATAGTAGTATTAGAAACATATTCTTATTCATTTTTTTGTTCCTTTCTAAGTTTTCTACACATCTTCTATGCAGCTAATGTTTGGCAGCTGCCACGCT
>JAGLWO010000652.1 GCA_023133395.1 Candidatus Cloacimonadota bacterium
GCTTCTGCTTCAAGATTCAATTCTTTTCTTACAATTTCTATGAGATCCATTGGAATCTCCTAACTTTTACTTTCAATCTCAATTTTCATCTTACCAATAATTTCATCAAGAGAAAAACTTCCCAGGTCACCTTTGAGATGTCTTCGCACAGAGACTTTTTGGGATTCCATTTCCTTTTGACCTACAATGAACATATATGGAATTTTCCTCATTTCTGCTTCACGAATCTTATATCCGATCTTTTCGTTCTTATAGTCAATTTCAGAGCGAATACCATTTTCCTTAAGTTTCTTATTAACCTTTCCTGCATATTCTTCAAAGTGTTCGGAAATCGGGAGTACTTCCACCTGGATTGGACATAGCCAGAAAGGGAAATTCCCAGCATGATACTCAATAAGAGTTCCGAAAAACCTTTCCAATGAACCGAGTAAAGCTCTATGAACCATAAATGGACGGTGAGGTTTATTATCAGTTCCTATGTATTCCATCCCAAATTGCTCTGGAAGATTAAAATCAAACTGGATGGTTGAACATTGCCAGGAACGATTTAAAGCATCCTTGATGTATATATCTATTTTTGGTCCATAGAATGCACCTGCACCTTCATCAATTTCATATTCAATATTATGATTATCCAGTGCCTTTCTGAGAGCTTCAATCCCCCTATCCCAATCTTCCTTTTTACCAACAGCTTTCTCCGGCATAGTAGAAAGGTAGATCAGAAAATCCTTGAACCCGAAAGCTTTGAGAATATCCATAGAAAAAACCAGAACTTTATCTATCTCTTCAATAAGCTGCTCGGGAGTGCAAATAATATGAGCATCATCCTGGGTAAATCCACGAACTCTCATCAGTCCATGTAATGCTCCGGAATGTTCATAACGATATACTGTCCCCATCTCGGCATATTTGATAGGAAGTTCTCTGTAACTTCGCTTCCGGGATTGATATATTGCGATATGGAATGGGCAGTTCATCGGTTTAAGGTAATATTCCTGTTCATCCACGATAATCGGGTTGTACATACTCTCCTTATAAAATTCCAGATGACCACTGGTTTCCCAGAGTTCACCTTTTCCTATATGAGGGCTATACACAACCTGGTATCCCGCTTCAAAATGACGATCCAGCCAGTATCTTTCGATGATCGAACGAATCATAGCACCATTAGGATGCCACAATATCAACCCTGCTCCAACCTCATCGGATACAGAATAAAGGTCGAGTTCTTTCCCAATTTTACGGTGATCACGCTTTTTTGCTTCTTCAAGGTCGTGAAGGAACTTGTTTAACTCTTTATTCGAAGGAAAACTTATTCCGTAAATTCTTTGAAGCATTTTATTTTTCTCATCTCCACGCCAGTAGGCTCCAGAAGTTTTCAGGAGTTTGATAGCTTTTACTTTCCCTGAGTGAATAATATGTGGTCCACGGCAGAGATCTGTAAAATTTCCCTGAGTATACAATGAAATAGTTTCTCCATCGGGAATTTCATTTAAAAGCTCAACTTTATAATTATCTTTCATTTTAAAAAAGAGTTTAATGGCTTCTTTCCTTGGAATTTCCTGTCGTTTGTACTCTATGTCTTGTTTTGCGAGTTCCTTCATTTTATCTTCTATTTTTACCAGGTCATCATCAGTAAATGGAATATTTTTATCAAAATCATAGTAAAAGCCAGACTCAATCGCAGGACCTATAGCTACTTTCACATCAGGATAAAGTTCTTTTACAGCTTGTGCCATCAGGTGAGCAGTACTATGCCAGTAAACCTCTTTTCCAATATCATTATCAAATTTTATTAACTCAATAGAAGAATCTTCCTCTATCTTGTGATTCAAATCTACCAGTTCCTCATTTACTTTTGCAGTAATAACATCTTTTGCCAATCCATGACTGATACCTTCGGCAATTTCCAGAGGAGTAACACCTTTTTGAAAATCACTCACCGAATTATCAGGAAATTTTATCTTAATACTCATTCTCATTTATCTCTTTTACTAATTTTCTTTTTTATCATTTCAGCAGCATTATTTAATGCTTCTTCCGGAGTTAAAATTCCTCGAATTACTTTTTCAATCACATGCTCTTCCATATATTTCCTGGTTTCGAACCATTCGCTTATCTGTGGCTCAAAAGTAGCATAATTCAACTGGTCATAAACCGAAGCTATCTCCGGATTAGATTCCAGTCTTTTCTTGAGTACATCTTCCTGGAATGCACTTTTTCGAACAGGCATATAATACGTCAACTCAGACCACTTAGCTGTCTGTTTTGTATCAGTGAACCATTTCACGAATTCCCAGGCAGCTTTTTCTTTCTTTTTATCTTTGCTTTTGAAGATTACCACATTCGTGCCGCTGATGATATTTCTTCTTGTCTCTTTAATCGGAATAGCAGAAATTCCAAAATTAAAATCGATCCCAGTTCTCAGCATGTATGCCATGGAAACACTTGAGTCTTCATAAAATGCACACTTCCCTGCTGTGAAATCTCTTTGTCCTTCAAAACCGGGGGAAAGATAGCCAGTCTTATCCACACTCAGGATATTAACCAGATATTCCAATGCCTGAACACCAGCTTTGCTATTGAATAATGGTTCTGTATTATCTTCATTCATAATTTCCCCGCCAGCCTGCAGGAGAAGATTTTCAAATTGCCAGGCACTGATTTTCATCGTTGTACCATATTGATCTATTTTACCATCACCATCCAGGTCTTTAGT
>JAGLWO010000653.1 GCA_023133395.1 Candidatus Cloacimonadota bacterium
CTTACATAAAGACATCAAACCTCAAAACGTGATGGTATCCAAAGACAATAAAGTAAAGATCATGGATTTTGGCATTGCCGAGACGGTGCGTTCCAGTATGAGCCGAATTCAAAACACATCATCATCGGGGACACTAGTCTATATGAGTCCTGAACAGCTCAAAGGTAAAGATGTTGGCAAAGAATCTGATATCTATTCATTTGGAGCAATGCTGTATGAATTACTAAATGGTAATCCACCATTCTATAAGGGAGATATTAATTACCAAATTCTTAACGAAAAACCGGATTCACTCGAGAATGTTTCTGATAAGATGAATGATTTGATAATGAAATGTTTGGAAAAGGATTATAAAGATAGGTTTCGTAATTTTGGAGAATTAAAAGAATATATCGAAAGAAAAACAGCAGAAACTAAGCCATTATCAAAATCTGAAACTATTTCTCAACCTAAACCAAAACCAATATCCGAATCTGTGGGATCCACAGAAGATGAACTCAAACCTCCAAAACAAAAATCGAAATCTAAAAAAACACTAACCTGGATAATAGTTATAATTCTTCTTCTCATTTCTATTCTGGTGATTCTCTTGAACACGCTAGTATGGGATATCAAAATGTACGAATATGATAGCAATAATTCCGAAGCGCAAGATGGATTACGTGAAGTTAAACAAAGAGAGGATTTAAAAGAAAAGGAAAGAATAGCTGAACTGGAACGACTGAGCAAACAGGAATTACTTAAAAAGGCTAATATGGTCTTCGTGCAAGGTGGTACTTTCCAGATGGGCAGTAATGAAAACGATGATGAAAAACCGATTCATTCAGTTACAGTTAGTGATTTTTATATTGGGAAATATGAAGTAACTCAAAAAGAATGGAAAGAGATAATGGGAAATAATCCTTCCAATTGGAAAGGAGATAATTTACCGGTGGAAAAGGTAAGCTGGTATGATGCTGTTGAGTTTTGTAATAAGAAAAGCGATAAGGAAAGTTTAAGCAGATGTTATTCGGGCAGTAGAACAAACATCAAGTGTAATTTTAATGCCAATGGTTACCGCTTGTCCACCGAAGCGGAATGGGAATATGC
>JAGLWO010000654.1 GCA_023133395.1 Candidatus Cloacimonadota bacterium
ATATGTCGAAGAACCAGTCACTCCAAAATTTGAGGTTTCGCAAGAAGAAATTACAAATTTACCAAATTATTACTATCGAGTTTTTTACAAGCAAATGAACGAAATGCAGTTTGTTTCTCATCTCGATATTATCAGGATGATCTACAATGTGCTCAGAGCTTCCGAACTACCGATTGTACTTACAAAAGGTTATAATATTCACCCTTTGTTGCGTTTTGGTCCACCACTTCCTATTGGTGTTCAGGGAAGAAACGAATACTTTGATCTTGCAATGAAAGATGAATTTAATCCTGATCATCTTCTTAAGGCTTTGGAAAAAGTAATGCCAGAACAACTTACATTAAACGAGGTTTCTTTAATTACCAATAAGAAGATGCTTGTTATGGAATATTATAAATTTGAACAACTTACTATCATTCCACCAAAAGAGTTAGAAAAACAATTTGAAAAATATACAAATGCTTTTCTGGAAAGTTCTGAATTCAAATTCACGCGTATCCGCAAAGGTAAAGAAAAAATATCAGACCTGAAAGAAATAATAAAAGAAATCCAGTGGGATGGTTCAAAACTTGAGATTATAAAAAAAATCGTGGGTGCCAGTATTTTCGATGTTCTGAGAGAAGTTTATCAAATAGAAAGAGAAGAAACCAATAATTTTGTAATAATAAGAAATAGATTACTTGAAGAAACTCAGTAAAAATAAAATTCAATATTTGTGAATTTTTTAAGGTATCCCCGGGAGTTTTAAAAAGATCATTCTTCACATTAACCACCTGCTTTAGCTGGTGGTAATAGAGCACACCCTCGCCGTCTAAACGGTTTCAACCGTTTATTGCAGCAATGTGTAAAATAATTGAAATAGTTGTTCAATATAAATTTATACGATTTTCCTGCAAATGAATTCGTGGGTTTCTAATAAGTTTTTGGATATGTTTATTGAAACCGGCCTAATTAATTATTTTTTTCATGGGATGCCTGTACTACAATTTGATTGACACTTTTTTTTTATTTCAAATTTTTACGATAGGCTTTTTGAATAAACAATGATGATTGGATGCACCTTTTTTGAGGGTGTGGCATGCAGATGTTATGCACCATTTGAAATTGTATGAGGAAATTATGAATACACAAAAGAAACTGATAGAATTTTTAAAGAAACACAATATTAAAAATGTTCAAACGATAACAGATGGAGCATTAATAAATCCAAATCAATTTATGTTAGCAGGAGTAAACACGAAGGGTGCAGTTCTATTTGCAGATTTACCGGGATTTAGCAAATTATGTAGTGAAAAAGAACCTATTGAATGTGCATATTATGCCAATCATTTCTTTTCATGGTTTGAGGCAGAAGCAATTAGGAATTATGGTGGAATAATTGATAAATATATTGGTGATGAAATTATGATTATCTATCCTCAATCTGAATGTGAAATTGATCCACTTGAAGCTGCAATGAGATCTGCAGAAAGAATGATTCGGAATGATCATTATTCGTTTGAACCCAAAATTGGTATTGCTTGTGGTTCGTTCATAATTGCTTTAGTAGGTACTATTAACAATTGGAGTATTTCATGTATCGGGAATACTGTTAATTTAGCATCAAGATGTGTTTTAAAGAACAATGAAGTAAATACCGTCGGTATTGCTACCCAACAAACTGATTTAGTAAAACATATATTTAAAACAGAAAATGAATGGGCGATTTCTGAAAACCCAAATTTCCAACCTAAAAACATGGAGAAAACTCACCTTATTCAAGTTCACAGAACCGATAATTGGATACTTTTCGGTGATTATTTTAATGATATACAAACACAAATCGAAAATGCTTACAAAGAAGGATTTATCAAGAATGACGTATAAAATTACGTCTGCGGGTAGGTTAGGTAGTTCGTTTTCGTTTAAATCTTACGATTTAAACTTTGGTTGGTGTGCTTTCAGTTGGAATCGTTCCGATCCCGCAACACACAGAAAATCATTATGGGAGTAATAGAAACAAGCCATAACCGGCAGATAAAACAAATGGAGGAAAAGAGATGAGAAAAAAGAAGTTTGTATTTATTATTTTTATGATTATTATTTTGATGGTAATGATAGGATGTGCTGGGATGTCATTTATTAAAGATTTATCTCCTGTTGATAAAACTTTTACTATCAATAAAAATAAAGAGGTAATTTACGAAAATGTTTTAATATGGTTAGCTACAAATTTTGACGGTTATAAAATTAAATATCAAAATTTAAATACCGGCAAAATTATTGTTCGCAATTTACATTCGCAAGTCCCCAGTGGTATATTTCTAAAATTGTATCAATGTTCTATGATTATTGATATTCGGGATAATTACATTCATCTTGTATTTAACGATTTAAATGGTTATGACGATACTCATATTTTTCATCAAAAATTAGCAGAAAAATTAAATGATTATTTAAATGATGTCGGAAAATAGATGAAAAAATTGATTTTGGTTTCATAAAAATATGAGATAGAATAAAATAAAACATTATAAATTTATTTTAATTTAGTGGAGGTAATAAATAATGCCTTGGACGGCTGAATCAGGGACAACCTACAAATTATGCTTATTGGATACAAATGCAATAAGTGAGATTGTAAAATATCCAGAAATCGAGGGAAAAGGATTCATAACAAAATTTCTAATTCATAGAGGGTACGCACCTTGTATAACCATTTACAATATTATTGAAATACGGAGAAAATCAGAGGTCTATGAGAAATTTCTTAATTCATTTTCAGACATCCCTTTTTTTCTACTGAAACCTTATCAATTATTACTAAATGATGAAATAATATCTATTCAAGATGGAACAAGCATAATACCAATTTATAATTCTTTTTCTCCTCTTGGACAGAATAGTTCATACAATTTGCGATGTTTTATTGATAATCTTTTTTCTTCAAAAGAAATTATTAAGGTAGAAAGACAATGGATTAAGAATGATGAAGAAAGTCTAAAGATTTGGTTATTCTATAAAAACAATTTTACTCCCCAAAAAAAAGATGCCAATTCTATTGATGCTGAGAAATACTTAAAAGAATCTGGTACTCAAACTTTAACTCGACTTAATCCCAGTTGGGTAAAAAAAGAACGTGAAAGCAACCGAATTCCTGATATTAATCAATTCCCATCTGTTAAAGTAATGTTATATTCTATTTACTATCGTTTATATGACCCATCTTGGGAAAAACATTATGGAGAAGTAACAGATGTTTGCATTATGGCTGTTTCTCCTTATATGGATGCAATAATAACCGAAAAATTCCAAGCAAATATTTTTAATAAAATAAGAACTAAAGTTAAAGGACTTGAAACACTAAATGTATTTAAATTGAAGGATATACGTAATGTATAAGATACTTCAACAGGCGTTTCTGCGGTTGGGTTATCTGTTCGTTTTGGCTTAATCCGGCATCCGTCAGTAGCCGGAGTAAACACGTCGGATTCAAACTTTGGTTTGTTCGCTTTCTGTTGGTCCCAATTCATCGGGACGATCCCATATCGTGCTTTAATATTATTATAAAAAACACAATTTGAAAAAGGGATAAAATACTTTTATATCAACTTAAGTCCCTCTCTTTGATAAAGAGAGGGATTCAGGGTAAGTTAACCTTATTTAAACTTCACAAACACTTCTTCCAGGAATTCAGCTTTGAATCCGGGAGCTTCTTTCGATATTTTCTCAAAGGTTTTTTTCATGCTCTTATCAGATTTACCCTGTCCACTGGCAAGAGCTTTCATGAACTTTTCATTGTTCATCATTTTATCAAAATCCATTTCCATAATAGTAATAACTGAGCCTTTTCTATAAGTTGCATTAGTTTTTTCTATCTTTCCATCAAATTTGATTTTCATCGATATCTTCATCCCTGTATACATTGCTTTCATCATTTGCATTGTCTGGGGGTCAACTTCAGCTTCTTCAATTTCCATTGCTTCACCTTGTGCAGCTTTTTCTTCAGGAAATTTAATTATTAATTCAGAAGTTTTTCCTTTTTTTAAGTTGAACTGTATATTATCTGTACTGCCTGAACCGCTGCCTGGAGTACTCATCATTGATCCTGCAGGATTAGATTCTATTATTAAATCGTTAATATTATCGAAAGCATAAATAGCTTTGTAACCGACTTTTCCATCTTTATCCAGGGCTTTACTGGATACATATCTAACATTTGCCCCCATTTTTGTTGCTTCTGCTTTTAACTTCTCTACATCATGAAAAGAAGCTTCATCGATTTCACCACCTGACTTAGATCCAAAACTTTGACCCATCTGTTGCATCATTTGCTTTGACATTAAGGTGGTTTCTTCGATCGTACCGCTTCCATCCTTTTTTACTGTAATCACTTTTTCTACCTGGAAACATCCAGAAAGCAGGAATAAAACTGATAATATTAAAATTAAATTCCTCATTTTTTTCATTTGTTCTCCCTTAGAATTTATTTCAATTTAGGAATTAATATTTCCCCATAATATCTGTCAATTTTAATTTTAAATCAACAACTTTCCGAAATTTCTTACATAGAAATTCTTGAAGATAAATTTCGGAAAGGTTAAAAGTGTGGATCATGCTGGTTCGTGTTTCCGTCAAATCACCAAAGGCGATTAAAAGCCGGACACGATGTAACTTGAACCACACGTTTTATTTTTCTTAATTATATAAGTACCTATTTATGCTTAGATTGAAACACTTGGGTTCATCCAACCACTGCCGGGCAGAACCAGTAAAATGTTTTTGGCGTGTTTCAAGAGTAAAGAAAAGTAATTAAAAAATTGACACCATCCATTTATTCAATTTCTTAGAAACCAAGATACAAACAGGAGTTTATATGAGTAATGAAATTCGGGTTCGTTTTGCACCCAGTCCAACTGGTTATCTTCACATGGGAAGCCTGCGGACTGCTCTTTATAACTACCTCTATGCAAAGAAGACTGGAGGAAAATTTATCCTGAGGATCGAAGATACAGACCAAACCCGATACATCGAAGGTGCTGTGGAGAATCTTCTGAACACTCTCAAATCAATAGGTCTGGAATATGATGAAGGACCGGAAAAAGGAGGAGATTACGGACCCTATTTCCAATCTCAACGAACTGAAATATACAGAAAATATTCCAATGAACTGATTGAAAAGGATGCAGCTTATTATTGCTTCTGTACTCCCGATGAACTCGAAAAGATGCGTAAAGAACAGATAGCTCAAGGTATCGATGCCAGATACGATGGTAGATGCAGAAAACTTTCCAAAGAGGAAATCGAAGAAAATCTGGCAAAGGGTAAACCTTATGTAATTCGTGAGAATCTTCCTAAAGAAGGTGAAATTGTATTCTATGATATAGTCCGCGATAGAGTAGCAATTAAATGGGAAACTGTGGATGATCAGGTTCTGATAAAATCCGATGGATTTCCAACTTACCACCTGGCAAATGTTGTTGATGATCATCTTATGAAAATAACCCATATTATCCGCGGTGAAGAATGGCTTTCCAGTGTTCCCAAGCACTTATTTCTATACAATGCATTCGGTTGGAAACCTCCAAAAATGTGTCATCTCCCACTGCTTCTTAATCCTGATAAAAGCAAACTCAGTAAACGTCAGGGGGATGTTGCTGTTGAGGATTTTCTGGCAAAAGGGTATCTTCCGGAAGCTCTTTTGAACTTCGTTGCTCTTCTTGGCTGGCATTCCAAAAGCGATGAGGAATTATACTCTCTGGAAAAACTTGAACAGGAATTTTCCTTGAAAAGGATAAGTAAATCAGGAGCTGTCTTTGATATTGAAAAACTCAACTGGATGAATGGACACTATTTACGTGAATTGGAGTTAGGATACATTTCCATAAAAGCCAGACCATACTTTATAAAAGCAGGATTTGAGATCAGAGATGAAGAACAATACCTACAAATCATCGATGTTGCACGAAATCGCATTTCGATTCTTTCTGAGGTAACAGAAATCTCAAAGCCATTTTTCATAGAACCAGATTTCAATGAAGAAGATAAAATGCTAATCACCGAAGAAAATTCCCAAAAACTGTATTTTTTCTGGTTTGAGAACTTAAAAGAAATTGAGACAATATCTGTTGAAGCAGTTAATAATCTTTTACAGCGTTCAACAGAAGAATTAGGAATAAAAGGCAAGGATCTCTATTTCCCCTTGCGCCTTGCTCTTTTTGGCAGTGTGCATGGTCCTGAATTTCCTGCAATTATAAATATCCTGGGAAAAGATGAAACTCTGAAAAGATTAAACAATGTAATAAAACAGTAGGATTTGATATGAGATATTTTAAGAAATTGATAGGTGAGAAATGTTACTTATCTCCCATCAGAATTGAGGATGCTGAGCAGTATTGTGAGTGGATAAACGATATGGGAGTTGCTAAGTTTATGGTTTTTTCTACCCAACAAATTGGAATAACTAAAGAAAAAGCGATACTGGAAGACATGATAAAAAGAGGTGCTCAGATCTTTGCTATCATCGATAAAGAAAAAGACGAACTCATCGGAAACTGTAGTTTATTTGACATCGACCATCTTCACCGAAAAGCGGAATTAGGTATATTCATTGGAGATAAAAACTACTGGGGGAAAGGATACGGAACCGAAGCAACCAAACTAATTCTCGATTACGGTTTTAACATCTTAAATCTGAATAACATCATGTTGACTGTTTATATTTATAATAAACGTGCAATACATTCTTATGAAAAATGTGGTTTCAAAGTCATAGGTAGTCGAAGGAAAGTTAAAATCATCGGTGGGAAAAAATATGACGAAATTTATATGGACATTTTAGCAAGTGAATTTGATAGTATTTATATCAAGAAAATTATGAAAGAAGAGTAGTTGCGAGTTGCGAGGTGCAGATACGATCTTTTCATAATCTGTGTTTATCCGTGAAAATCCGCTTGCCAAGCCATAGTCTTGACGACGGCTGGTGAGCAATTAAGAGAGTGAAATATGTTTAGAGAAATACTGGGACAGGATAAAGCAATCGAGATTTTAAAAAGAGCTATTGAACTGGATAAGATTGCCAATAGTTACCTATTCTTTGGTCCGGAAGGAGTAGGAAAATTTACCACAGCATTATACTTTGGGATGGCTCTCAATTGTCATGCAACGCTGGATAAGAGACCCTGTGGTGCGTGTGCATCCTGCAAGAAATTCCTCACTTTCAGTCACCCGGATTTTTTATTTATTTTTCCATTTCCCAAAGACCCGAACAAACCGGATATTTCCATTGATAGAGAAATAAAATCTGAAAAGATTTTGGAAGAATATAAAGCTTATATTGATAATAAAATTGAAACACCCTGGAAAGAGTTCTTTTTCCCAAAAAATGTAGGTATCCGTATTGCCAGTATCAGAATGCTTGAGCATAGAATACAGCTTAGCCCAAATGAGGGAAATTATAAGATATGTATCATCGAAAATGCGGAGGAAATGACAACTCAAGCTGCAAATGCATTCTTAAAAACTCTGGAAGAACCACCGGAAGACACCATAATAATTCTTACAACATCAAAACCAAGTTCACTCTTACCAACCATAGTTTCCCGATGTCAGAAAATTAATTTTTTCCCTGTTCCACGCGAATTAATCGAAAAGAAACTGGAAGAAAACAAATCTTTGGAAAACATTGAAGCCAAGATGTATGCTCGTATTGCAAACGGAAACATGGAAAAAGGACTACGTTTGGTTGAAGAAGGCAGGATAGAATCACGTGAACAAACAGTTGAATTTCTCAGAATATTAATTACACGAAACGATCTTCAATTTCTGGAGTTTGTAAATCACTACAGAACCTCTAAAACTCAAAGTAAACTGGCAGAAATAATTACTCATCTTATCATCTGGATTAGTGATATATCATATTTTCAGAACTATCCAACTGAAATAATCAATCTGGATAAAACCGATATGCTGGAAACCTTATATCAAAGCAACACAAACGTTGATGAATATGCTTCGGATTTAATAAATTTCCTTGAAGAGATGCTTTTAAAACTTGAGGGTCATGTAAACCCACAATTAATTTTAATCGTAATTTACAACAAATTATCAAAAACATTCTTCACCTGATTGGAGAAAAAATGGAAAATGAAAATAAAACTAACTTTATACGTGATATAATTGAAAATGATTTGAGAACAAATAAGAATAATGGCATTGTTCATACCCGCTTCCCGCCAGAACCAAATGGATGCCTTCATATTGGTCACGCCAAAGCTTTTTGCCTGAATTTTGGAATTGCTGAAGATTATAACGGACTTTGTAACTTACGTTTTGATGATACAAATCCAATCAAAGAAGAAGAGGAATATGTTGAATCTATCAAAGAAGATATCCGCTGGGTTGGATTCGATTGGGAAGATCGTCTTTATTTTGCCTCAGATTACTTTAATAAACTTTATGAATTTGCACTCAAATTAATAAAAGATGGAAAAGCTTATGTTTGCCATTTGAGTCCAGATGAAATCCGGGAATATAGAGGAACTCTCACAGAACCGGGGAAGAACAGTCCTTATCGTGATAGAAGCATTGAAGAAAATCTGGAATTATTTGAAAAAATGAAAAATGGAGAATTCAAAAACGGAGAATGTGTTCTTCGGGCAAA
>JAGLWO010000655.1 GCA_023133395.1 Candidatus Cloacimonadota bacterium
GGACTTGCTGACCCGAATGCTCTGGTTCAGGCAATTGCTGTAAAAGATGCCGTGCACTTTCTGGGAATGCCGGAAGCAAATGTTGCGCTGGCGCAACTGGTCGTCTATCTGGCGACCGCACCAAAAAGCAACTCACTGGAAACAGCTTACATCAAAGCTGCTAAAGATGCACAAAAAACCAGCCATTTCGGTGTACCGTTTCATATAAGAAATGCTCCCACCAAACTAATGAAAGACCTCGATTATGGCAAAGATTATAAATATGACCATCAATATAAAAATGCTTATTCCTATCAGAAATATTTCCCGGATAAAATGAAAGAAAAAACATATTATAAACCATCGAAATTCGGTTTTGAAAAAGAAATAAAAAAACGGTTAGATTGGTGGAAAAAGTTGAGAGATAAGGAGAAAGTATGAAATATTTAATCCTATTTTTTATATTCTTGTCTGTGGTTTCATTATCAGCAGATGAAATCCTGGTTTCCATAAAAAACCCGGATAGCCACATCTTAAGATG
Organism: Candidatus Cloacimonadota bacterium; assembly: GCA_023133395.1. Taxonomy (GTDB): domain Bacteria; phylum Cloacimonadota; class Cloacimonadia; order Cloacimonadales; family TCS61; genus JACNIV01. The sequence goes on from JAGLWO010000655.1 coordinate 521, forward strand.
GACAGAAAAACAAAATATTGAAATTATTATTTTCCAAAAGAATGAACTACTCGATATCATCATCAATGAAAAGCAGTTGGCTTATCTACAACATAATCGATACAATTTTGAAATTCTCTCCACAGAAGAGGAACGATTAAGAGATATAGCAGGATATAGGAATTACCAGGATCTTACAACCGAACTCAACGAAATCGCAACTGATTATCCAGATATAACTCATTTAACTTCTTTGGGAAATTCAACCTGCTACGATTATTATTTAGAAGGAAACGATAATTATTCCGATTTTCAGTTTGAAGTCTGGTGTCTTAAACTTTCCGATAATCCCGAAGTAAACGAAGATGAACCGAATATCTTCTTTGCTGCGGAAATACATGCCCGCGAACCTATCAGTCTGGAAGTTGATATGTATATTTTAAACTACCTGGTTTCCAATTATGGACTTATTGACAGCGTTACCAGTTGGATAGACAGCACTCAGATATGGTTCATTACCCTGATGAATCCTGATGGACATAAACTTGTAACCGAAGGCTGGCACACAATGCACCGCAAAAATATGCGAGATAATAATGCCAATGGAATACCTGATTACAGCACAGCAGATGGTGTTGATCTGAACCGGAATTTTGGCTATGTCTGGGGACTTAATGGTGCATCAAACAATCCTAATTCAAATTTATATCATGGTCCTTATGAATGGTCGGAACAAGAAGCTGTATTTGCCAGAGATTTGATCTACACTTATAAATTCTTTGCTGGAATAACTTATCATTCTTATGGTCAATATGTTTTATATCCTCTTGGTCATCTACCCGGAGTATGTTCCTATGACCATGAAATTATGGATGAACTTGCAGTTGATATGGCTACAACTATTCCCCGCATCAGTGGTGGAGGATATTACACACCCATGCAGGCAGTTGACTTTGGTTACACCTGCCAGGGTACAATGGGCGATTGGGGTTATGCTGAACAAAGGATTTTCTCATTTACAATTGAATTGGCAACAACCTTTATACCACCTGAATCTCAAGTGCAACAGATCTGCGAGGATAACCTGCAAGCTGCTCTTATAATGCTGGATAGAGTAAACCATTCCACAGTGACCGGGTT
>JAGLWO010000656.1 GCA_023133395.1 Candidatus Cloacimonadota bacterium
GGAGAGCGCAGAATTCTCCTATTTGGAAATCAATAGAAAGATCTTCTATTACCTTTTTCTTTTGATATGCTAAAGTTATTTTTTTAATTTCAATCAAATTTTTTTCTTAAAATTTAAAAAACATTTGCCAATTCATACTAATTTACTATGTTATCTCCGTTGGAGGTGAAATGCATATATCAGTAAAAACCGGATACGCTGTGAGAGCCCTTTCCGAGCTGGCTTTGAACGCATCAGAGAAACCGATATCCATCTCCGAGATCTGTAAGAAACAGAATCTTCCTATCAAATATATCGAGCAGCTTTTCAGGAATTTGAAAAGAGATGGACTTGTAAAAAGTATTCACGGTTCAAAAGGTGGCTATCTTCTCAACCGAGAATTGAACAAAATATCCCTGAAAAACATAATGAAGGCAGTTGATGATGATTTTTCGCACAATTTCTGTTATGGAAGCAAGGAACATATTGATTACTGCAAAGGGTTCCCATGCGGCTTTTACGAACTCTGGGATGAGATAAAAGATCACATAGAAGATTATCTTGATTCCATAAACTTAGAACAGATCATTTCACGGCTTTAGGAGAAAAAATGAAGCAAATATATTTTAACAACTGTTTAACTTCCAAACCTGCTCCGGAAGTTGTAGAAATAATGATTCCATATTTAAAAGAGAAATTCTACTTTCCAGAAAATTTCATTTCCGCTGGAAGTAAAATTGCTGCTGAACTTGAGGAGTTTAAAAAAATCATAGCTGATTCTATGGGTGTAAAACCTTCAGAAATTCATTTTACAACAGGAGGTACATCTGCAAACAACATCGCAATCAAAGGCTATCTTACAGCTAACTCGGATAAGGGAACACATATCATCTGCTCTGTGATCGATTACCCAGATTTACTTACCAATGCAGCTTTCTTTGAAAAAAGCGGATTTAATGTGACCTATCTCAATGCTGATAAAGAAGGAAATATAAATTTGGAAGAACTTAAAAGTGCTATCAGACCTGAGACAATTTTATTTATGACTACGTTAGCAAATCATGTTGTGGGAACAATTCAACCAATAAAGGAAATCAGGAAAATTCTGGATTCTTCCAATCATAAAATAGTCATTCATGTAGATGCCTGTGAGGCTTATGCACGCATCCCGATTGATGTAAATGAACTCGGAATTGACCTGATGTCTATTAGTGCGCATAAGATCCATGGTCCACAGGGAGTTGGAGTTTTATACCAGAGAAGTGGTATTATATTAGGTCAAATATGTCATGGAGTAACGCGAATTGATAACCTTGAGAC
>JAGLWO010000657.1 GCA_023133395.1 Candidatus Cloacimonadota bacterium
ACAAAACCGGATACTCTTAACTATAGAACTCTTAAGCCGGAAAAAGGCGGTCTCTTCTGCGAGAGGATCTTCGGACCTGAAAAAGATTACGAATGCAGCTGCGGAAAATATAAGAAAAAACGCTTCCAGAATACTGTTTGTGACCGTTGTGGCGTAGAAATTACATCTTCACGGGTGCGTCGCTCCAGAATGGGTCATATCGAGCTGTCTGTTCCAATTGCTCATATCTGGTTCGTTAAAAGCATGCCAAGTGTTATTGGTACTCTTCTGGATATGCCTGTTACTAAACTGGAACGTGTATTATATTACGAGTCCTATATTGTACTTAACCCGGGAGATAGTGACTATGAAAAAAAAGAACTCGTAGATGTAGATGAATACTACGAAATTCGTGACAGGATTGGGAAAGACTATGTAGCCATGATGGGAGCAGAAGCAATAAAAGCACTTCTTGAAGAAATAAATCTTGAAGATGAAGCTATGAATCTTCGTACTATCATCAAGATGGAAACTTCTGTACAGAAAAAACAGAAAGCTATTAAACGCCTTAAAATTATTGACGCGTTCAGAAAATCCGGTAATAAACCTGAGTGGATGATTCTTGAAGTTCTTCCTGTTCTTCCACCTACACTTAGACCTTTAGTACAATTAGAAGGTGGAAGGTTTGCAACAGCAGATTTCAATGAGCTTTATCGTAGAGTAATCACCAGAAATAACCGCCTGCGAGGATTACTTGATATCAATGCTCCTGAAGTGATTCTGAGAAATGAAAAAAGAATGCTACAGGAAGCTGTTGATGCGCTGATAGACAATTCCAGAAAATCTAGACCTGTTAAAGGTAGAGGGAATAGACCTCTAAAAGCTCTTGCCGACCAACTTAAGGGAAAAACAGGTCGATTCCGTCAAAATCTTCTCGGTAAACGTGTAGATTACTCTGGTCGCTCAGTCATCACGGTCGGACCGGATTTGAAACTCCACCAATGTGGTTTACCAAAAGAGATGGCAATTGAGCTTTTCAAGCCGTTTATTATTGAAAAACTGGAAAAACTTGGAGAAGCTGAAAAAGCAAAAACTGCAAAAAAATTAATTGAAAAACAACGTCCGGAAATCTGGAAAATCCTGGAAGAAGTTATCAAAGATTATCCGGTTCTTCTAAACAGAGCACCCACTTTGCATAAACATGGAATTCAAGCCTTTATGCCTATGCTTACTGAAGGAAAAGCTATCGAACTTCATCCACTTGTGTGTATTCCATACAATGCCGACTTTGATGGCGACCAAATGGCAGTTCATATACCATTGTCACATGAAGCTCAGATGGAAGCCCGAGTATTGATGCTTTCATCCAGAAATCTTCTGTTACCTGCTAATGGCAAATTGGCAATGACAACTAATCAGGATATTGTACTCGGTAATTATTACCTTACTGTTCTTAGGGAAAAAGAACCTGAAGATGAAACCAAGCTCAGACATTTCAGTTCTCCTGAAGAATTACTTCTTGCCTATGAGCAAGAGGAACAAATTTATAACCAAAAAGGAAATATTAGCAAGGATGCCAAACTTAGTATTCATACTTGGATTAAAGTTCTAATAGAAGGAAAACTAATTACTACTACCATTGGTCGTGTGATATTCAATCAGATATTACCAAAGGAAATTCCATTTAAGAACTATACGTTCACCAAAGGAAAATTGAACGATCTTTCTATGGAATGCTTTGAAACCATAGGTCAGGCAAGGACAGCAAAATTTCTGGATGATATTAAGGACATTGGTTTTAAATTTGCTACCAAGGCTGGAATTACCTTTAGTGCCAGTGATGTTATCTCACCTAAAGAAAAGAACAAATACATTGCTGAAACTGAAAAAGAAGTACAAAAAATAATCAATAGTTACCTGAATGGTGAAATCACTGAAACAGAAAGATACAACCGTGTTATCGACAAATGGAAACTAACTACCGAGAATGTGACAGATATCCTTATGAAAGAACTGGAAGAAGATCAAAATGGTTTTAATTCTATAAATATGATGTATATCTCTGGAGCTCGTGGTGGAAAAGACCAGATTAAACAACTCGGAGCAATGCGTGGATTGATGGATAAACCCTCTCGAAGTCTTGCTGAAGGTTCAGCAGAAGTTATCGAAACTCCCATTAAATCCAACTTTAAAGAAGGTCTTACAGTACTCGAATATTTTATCTCCACCCACGGAGCACGTAAAGGTCTAGCAGATACAGCTTTGAAAACTGCAGATGCAGGTTACTTAACCAGAAGATTGGTTGATGTGGCTCAGAACGCAGTGATCAATGAAGAAGATTGCGGTACAATCGAAGGTATCGAAGTATCTGCTCTTAAAGAAGGACTGGAAATTGTTGAATCTCTCTCTGAAAGAATTAAAGGTCGTACAACTGCAGAAGAAATCGTAGATCCCGTAACTGATAAAGTTATTGTTAAAGCTAATTCCGAGATAACCAATAAAATGGCGCAAACCATCCAGGACCATGGTATAAACACTGTTAAAATCAGATCTGTATTGACCTGCGAAATTGAAAAAGGTGTCTGTGCAAAATGTTACGGCAGGAATCTTGGCACCAATAAACCCATTACAGTTGGTGAACCCGTTGGAATAATTGCAGCTCAAAGTATTGGTGAGCCCGGCACTCAATTAACTCTCCGAACATTCCATATTGGAGGAACTGTCAGCACTGATGTTGACATGGCTGAAGTGGTTGCAAATTCGGATGGTATTATTAAATTTGAAAAGACGAATACAGTAACCAACCGTTCCAATGAGCTTGTATCCATCAGTCACCTCGGTCGAATAAAAATCCTTGATGAAAAAGATAATACAGAACTTGAAAATTACAAAGTTGAATATGCTGCAACAATTTATGTCCAGAATAATCAGAAGGTTGTTAAGAACACAAAACTATTTAGTTGGGATCATTATAATAATCCGCTTATTGCAACTGCAAAGGGCAAACTTAAATTTGAACACTTTATAAAAGGTGTAACTTATAAAGAAGAATTTAATGAATTAATCGGTTCACGTGAAATAACTATTATCGAGTCAAAAGATCGTAAGCTACAAGCCCAGTTCAAGATCACTCCCGAAAAAGGAAGAGAAGTGCTTGTACCTATCCCAACCGGACTGAATGTAGAAATTGACAATGGAGTATATGTATATCCAGGTGATATTCTGGGAAAATCTTCTCGAATTACAGTTAAACAAGGTGATATCACTGGAGGTCTACCCCGGGTTCAAGATCTGTTCGAAGCTAGAATACCTAAGGAGAAAGCTATCCTATCGGAAATTGCTGGAAGAGTCACAATCGGTGATTTAACTAAATCCGGTCGTGTTATTTTTGTAAAAGCAGAAGACGGAACAGCAAAGAAATATATTATCCCACCCGGAAAAAGAATTATTGTGCACGAGGGAGATATTGTAGAAAACGGTGATGCTCTTTCCAGTGGACCACTCGACCCACACGACATTCTTTATGCCAAAGGCATTAAGGCAGCTCAAATGCTTATAGTTAACGAAATTCAGGAAGTTTATCGAAAACAGGGTGTTAAAATAGATGACAAACATGTGGGTATAATCATTCGCCAGATGTTTAAAAAAGTTACAATATTAAATCCGGGACATACCATGTTCCTGGAAGGAGAAATAGTAGATAGAAATCAAGTAATGAAGGAAAACAAACGTATCGAAGAAGAGGGTGGCGAAGGAGCCACTTTTGAACAACTTCTGCTTGGTATAACCAAAGCTTCATTATTAACCGATAGCTGGCTTTCCGCTGCTTCATTCCAAGAAACTACAAAGGTGTTAACTCAGGCAGCTATTGAAGGAAGGGTAGATAATCTTGATGGACTTAAAGAAAGTATTATCATAGGACACAGAATCCCGATTGGTACAGGAACCAAATACTATAATAATGAAGTCCGTAAAGCCATTGATGACGGAAAATCAATTAGCGAGATAATTCAAGAATTTGCTCATGCAGAAAAAGAAGAGGCGGTAGAAGAAATACTTGATTTTTAAAAAAATCTTGGAGGAAAATAGTGCCAACAATTAACCAGTTAGTAAGAAAAGGACGAAGAAGTATCAGTAAGAAGAAAAAGAACAGAGCTCTCTCATCCTGTCCACAAAGAAGAGGAGTCTGTACTAGGGTATACACAACAACACCAAAAAAGCCTAATTCTGCCCTTAGAAAAGTGGCCAGGGTAAGATTAACCAATGGATTTGAAGTAACTGTTTATATCCCAGGAGAAGGACACAATCTTCAGGAACATAGTATTGTGCTTGTTCGTGGTGGCAGGGTAAAGGATTTACCAGGCGTAAGATATCATATTGTACGGGGAGCTCTTGATACAGCAGGTGTTGAAAATAGAATCCAGTCACGTTCCAAATACGGAACCAAGAAACCCAAAAAGTAGGAGGAACTGAATGTCAAGAAGACGCAAAATAGTAGAAAGAGAAATTTTCCCTGACCCAAAATATAAAAGTGTTATTTTAAGTAATTTCATCAACACTGTTTTGAGAAAAGGGAAAAAAAGTCTGGCAGAGAAGACAGTCTATGATGCTCTTGATATCTTGGGGGAAAAAACTAACGAACCTCCTCTTGAAGTTTTCATGCAAGCCATTGAAAACGTGAAGCCACTTATCAAGGTTATATCACGGCGTATTGGTGGTTCCACTTATCAGGTTCCTACAGAAGTTACTCCAAAAAATGCTCAAGCCCTTACTTTCAGATGGCTGATCAGTTATGCAAAAACCAGATCTGAAAAAACCATGGTAGAACGTCTTGCTGGTGAACTACTTTCTGCATACAAAAAAGAAGGTGCAAGCATTAAAAAACGAGAAGATGTTCATAAGATGGCAGAAGCAAATAAAGCTTTTGCTCACTTTAGATTTTAATCAAACCTATTTATTATGCCAGGCGACAGTGACCTCTCTGCTATACGCAATATTGGCATAACAGCTCATATTGACGCTGGTAAGACAACTACCACAGAGAGGATGTTGTTTTATACCGGTATTATTCATAGAATGGGTGAAGTTCATGATGGCAATACTGTTATGGACTGGATGGCTCAGGAAAAAGAACGTGGAATAACCATCACCTCAGCAGTAACCACCTGTTTCTGGAAAAATAAACAGATAAATATTATTGATACTCCCGGACACGTTGATTTTACTGCAGAAGTCGAGCGTGCACTCAGAATACTTGATGGGGTCATCGGGATATTCTGCGCAGTAGGTGGTGTAGAACCTCAATCGGAAACTGTCTGGCACCAAGCAGATAGATATAAAGTTCCCCGAATCGCCTATGTTAACAAGATGGATCGCTCAGGTGCAGATTTTGAACATGTCGTTGATATGATCCATGATAGATTGACCGACAATGCCTTTCCGATTCAAATTCCTATTGGTCAGGAAGACAAGTTCAAAGGTATTATCGACCTGATCTCGATGACTGCCTATTACTTCGATCAGGAAACAATGGGCGTTAATTATGTTCAAAAAAAAATCCCTGAAGAATACCTGGAAAAAGCAAATAAATTCCGATCAAATCTTATCGAACATATTGCAGAACACGATGATGCCCTGATGGATAAATACCTTGAAGAAGGAGATATTCAGAAAGACGAGGTAATCTCTGCAGTCTGCAAAGCAACCCGCCATTACCAGTTTGTTCCTATACTCTGTGGTTCTTCGTTAAAGAACACGGGGGTTCAATTACTTCTGGATGCAATTGCTTACTTCCTGCCTTCCCCGCTGGACATCCCACCAACAATAGGACTACAAAAACCTACTGAGAAAGAAATAGAAATATATCCAGATAAAGAACAACCATTTTCAGCACTTGCTTTTAAAGTTCAAATTGATAAATACGTAGGTAAATTGATCTATATCAGGGTATATTCCGGCTCAATTAAAAGAAGTGGGACAATTATTAACCAGACAAATGGAAAGAAAGAAAGGATTTCCCGTATCCTGCAGATGCATTCCAATAAGAAAAAGGATGTCTATGAACTAAAAGCTGGTGATATTGCAGCTCTGATTGGCCCAAAGTATGTTCAGACAGGGGACACTATAACCACTACTGACTATAACATTCTACTTTCACATATCATTTTCCCTAGTTCAGTGATTGCAGTTGCTATCGAACCAAAAACAAAAGCAGACAGGGATATTCTTGATGACAGCTTGCGAAAACTGGAAGAAGAAGATCCAACATTCAAGGTTTCTCAGCAAAAAGATACTGGTCAAACTATCATTTCTGGAATGGGTGAGCTACATCTTGAAATAATTATCGATCGTTTGAAACGAGAATTTAATGTTCATGCAAATGTCGGAGTTCCACAGGTTACCTACAGGGAAACCATCGAATCTGAAGTTATTACAGATGGTGAATTCATACGTGAACTGAACGGCAAGGGACACTTTGCTGTGGTAAAACTCAAAATTACTCCTTTGAAACTGGAAGACCTCCGACCCGATCAGAAGAATATTTTTGTTAACTCCATAACCTCTGATATTATCCCAAAAGAATTCTGGTATGTGATCAAAGAAAGCTCATTGAATGCCTGTCTAGATGGTCCCCTGATGAGCAGTCCGGTAGAAAGGGTAAAGATAGAACTAATAGGTGGAAAATTCAATGAGGTTGATTCGAGTGAAACAGCTTTCAGTATAGCTTCTTCAATTGCGATAAGCAATGGACTTCGTAAGGCAAAATCCGTGATTATGGAACCGATCATGCTCGTTAACGTGATTACACCTGAAGATTTTGTTGGAGATATAATAGGGGATATAAATTCCAAACGGGGTAAGATCGAGCACATTCGTTCAACCAATCAGAAACAGGAAATTACTGCTGAAATTCCTATGAATGAACTTTTCGGGTATTCTACAAGATTACGCTCCATTTCTCAGGGACGTGCAGTCTATACTATGGAATATCTTAAGCATGAAAAAGTACCTGCCAATATTCAGAAAAAGATACTGAAGAAAGTTAGAGGATATTAATAAACCATTTTGAAATCCCGGAACGTACTCGAAATATTGAATTGGGCAACAGCACTTTTTAAATCAACACAAATTGAGAATCCCAAGCTTAATGCTGAACAGATAATTTCACACGTTTTAGATGTAAAAAGGTTAGAGCTATATTTACATTCCTCAGATATTATTTATGAAGATGAAATCAAAGAAATCCAAAGTCT
>JAGLWO010000658.1 GCA_023133395.1 Candidatus Cloacimonadota bacterium
ATTATGTTTTCAATTCATTTATAGCAGGAAGCGTGCCAAACAGTGATCTCCTTAAAAATCAATAAGTTACAAAAATCGCAAAAAACATTATTACCAAATAAGATAATTTGAATTGACATATATGGTGATTTTGATGTTTTTTACCATATCCGGTAAATGAAAAAGTTTTTACTCAAAAGGATAAGGAGTCTTTGATGGATAAAAATGAATTTTTCAGACAAGCAACATTACAAATATGCTGCGACCTTGATATTGAAAAAGCATTGTTTTCAACTTTGCATTTTTTAAGACAAATAATGCCTGTTGACTGGATGTCTCTTCAGCTTTATGAAAAAGATCTGAAAGCTATGCGCACTATTGCGATAGCAACATTAAAAGAAGCGAAATCTGTTAACTTGCTAACATCACTTTCTACGGAAGCACAACAGCAAATAGAACGAAAGATTCGCTTAAAATCAAGAAATATAAAGTGCCACAAAGTTAATCATAAAACGGAAAAGTTGTATAAGGACATGTTTCATTTTCATGGAATCAAGGCAACATCATTTATGGTGTTAGCTCTTGAATCGAATGAGGGATACATTGGCTCAGTGGGACTCGTTTCCCAAAGTGAAAATTTATTTCATCAGAAACACTTTGACTTGATCTGTTTGTTGAAAGAAACATTTATGATTGCCATGTCGAATACGCTCAGATATCGAGAAATCGCAGAGTTAAAAGACCTTCTAAAAGATGATAATAAATATTTATATAAAGAGATCAGACAGCTTACAGGTGACGATATAATTGGTGCAAATTTTGGTTTGAAAGATGTTATGGAAAAAGTTCGTCGTGTAGCTGCTTTGGATAGTCCCGTGTTGCTGCTGGGAGAAACAGGAGTTGGAAAAGATGTTATTGCCAATGCCATTCACAATTCATCCTTACGCAAAAATGGACCTTTTATCAAAGTAAATTGTGGAGCTATTCCTGAATCACTCATCGACAGCGAATTGTTTGGTTACGAAAAAGGTGCTTTTACAGGAGCAATTAAAACCAATAGAGGACGTTTTGAACGTGCAAACAAAGGAACAATTTTTCTTGATGAAATCGGTGATTTGCCACTTCAATCACAGGTTCGTTTACTTAGAGTGCTGCAAGATAAAGAAATTGAGCGTGTAGGCGGTAACAAAATTATTAAGCTTGATATTAGAATCATCTCTGCTACAAATCGAAATCTGGAAGAGATGATAAAATCAAATCAATTTCGAGAAGATTTGTGGTTCAGATTGAATGTCTTTCCTATCCAAATTTCACCGCTTCGTGAAAGAAAATCAGATATTCCTGCTTTGCTGCAATACTTCATCTCCAAAAAAGCAAAAGAGTTAAAACTGCCTAATATTCCCAAATTAACTCCGGGAGCCATTGAACCCATAATAAACTATGATTGGCCTGGTAATGTGCGTGAATTGGAGAATGTAGTTGAGCGAGCTTTAATACTTAATCCTCACGATACTCTATCCTTTGAACATTTAAATCGGGCTAAAGTGCAGGAAAACTTAAAACCATCAAATCAGAATAAAGAAATGGAAACACTTGATGTTGTTACTTCACGATATATTAAACGCACATTAACCATCACCAAAGGCAAAATTAATGGTCCAGACGGAGCAGCAGAAATACTTGGGATCAATCCAAATACTCTTAGAAATCGAATGAAGAAGTTAGGGATTGTTTATGGAATGAAAAGTAAGAACAGATGAGAATCGAATATAATCTTTTTCTTGAGTTAAGGCTTGTGCATAACAAAAGCCACCACATTCAGATTGAGAGAAAAGCA
>JAGLWO010000659.1 GCA_023133395.1 Candidatus Cloacimonadota bacterium
TCCCGGCATTCATAAGTGTAGGAGAGTTTGGCAAAAAATATCCAGAATCCAAAAGCTGATAATACCGTTTTTTCTTTTCTGCATTACCATTGCTGATGTTGTCTGCTACTCTGGTTATCATCTTTTCCCAGTTCTCCAGGATATCACCATTGTTATCTTTTTTGAAATATCTTTTCTCTAAAACTGTGAGAGCATTTTCTGATAGCTTCATAATAATCTCCTAAAAATTCGCATAAATATCCTGCATAACAAGATGAAAGTTTTATTTCAATTCATAACTTCTTAAATAACAAAAAGTTACGAATTTAATAACCGAAATCGTAACTAATATATTACGCTTACTTAATTGTTAAATCTCAACCCGTTAGCACTGATGTCAAGCTGAAATTCAAATGATATCTCTTAGATTTTTGTGAATGCTTTAATAATCAATACTTACCAAAAAATAAAAAAATTAAAGAATTTATTTTATAGCATTAAATAATTACATCAAGAATTAAAAAAAATCTTATCTGTTTTTCCAGTAATTGTAAAGTTTATCCAATGAACACAACCAACCGGAATTGTATCTACTGTATTGCAAAAGTTTCCAATACAAATTTCCCCATCTAGGAAAATCTACCCAATCGAAAATATGGTTATGCCAGGATATGGAAATATGAGATTTGTGTCTCTTAGATTTTCTAAGAAGGCTTTCGATCTGTTTTTTTGCTTTTTTGAAATTTCCACCAATCTGATTCAACAGAGTCCTATCCATAGCAATTATAGGGATTTCAAGCACATTAAAAGACCTATTCTCTTCAATATTAAAGGGATAGAATGGATAGGAAATCCCTGCTCTGTAACCAATATTTTCATCGAATCCAATACTTGAGTCAAATTTAATCTTACCCTTTTCCAGAACTTTAAATAAATTCTGATAATTAAAATTCAAATATCGGATTCTAAAACCGTTAGCAGTGAAACCTTCCAGTTTATCTAATTCCTGTGGTAAAAAATGATACTGATAACCTGCTTCTTTGCTACCTTGCAAGTTCACGCTGGAATTCTGTAAGAGCTTAACGAGCTGCTGAAAATAGATCTCGTCTGCAAAATAGTTACGTCTTTTATCAGGGAAATCGGTTTTAGTTAACAGGAAAAATGAGGAAGCAGTTTTGAAGAACTTTTCCTTCCTGATGATTTTCTTAATAAGCTTGGAAGGATCATAGAAGTATTTCTTATCCATCTTATGTAACACAGCTTTATATAATGCTTTAAGTGAGTTTTTCTTAAATAGTTTTATCTTTCGTTTTATCATAGCTTTAATATGAGCTTCCGTCCAAAAGTTCCAATACTCGATATTATGTGAAAGTGAGACTGCAAATTTCTTCCCTGCAGGCCAGATATTACTTCTTACATATTCAGGAAAAGCTCTATCTAACATATCCTCAAAAAGTTCACAATATCTATCAACTGGAGGAATATCCACAAAACCAAAACGATACTGAATAGAAGAATAATAATCATAAGGGCTTGTTGGTGATATTTCATTTGACGATGCGTATTCCTGCCAGCAGGTAAGAAAATAGAAGGCAGAAGAAATGATATCCTTTCTTATTCTTATAGAATTTGATGTGAATCTAAATATCTCACCCTGCTTGGAAAAAAGAAAGGGTATGTATTCATCTTTGTATTTAACAAGGTTTACTATTTCAGGGGGATAGAGCTCTTTTGAAGTAAAGAAATCCGAAGCATAAGGGCTATGAAAAATGTGAATCGGGTATTCTTCTTCACTTCTCTTTCCATAATAAATATGGATAGTTTGAGACGTCAATCCTGTAAAATATCTTGGCTTCAATCCTAAAATATGAGAGATTGTATTAAAGACATATTTTGCCTTGGGAAGGAAGGATTTTTCAACGTTGAGAAGAATATGCAGATATTTAAATTCCATTTTTTAATCCCTGATTATTTTAATCGGATCAATTTTTACAGTTCTGCGAGCTGGATGTAAAGTAGTTAAGAAACTTATTATAATCGCAACTAAAGGAACAAAAATAAAATCCCAGAGTCTCATCTCTACTGGTATCCAATGCAGGGGAAATCCGGGAACAGGAATTTTTATTAGGTGGTAGTTATGTTGAGCAAACAGAATCAATAAAGCCAGTATCAAACCAATGAAAGTTCCAAATATTCCGATTATCACTCCCACATTTACAAATATCTTTATTATATCATGCTCAGTTGCACCCATTGCTTTTAAAATACCAATTTCTGTTTTCTTTTCCGCTACAAGTTTAATGAAATTACCTGTCATATTGAAAGCAGCAATTATTATCATCAAAGCTAGAACCAGGAACATTACAATCTTCTCCATTTTTATCGCATTGAACAGGTTAGCTTCAAAATCGCTCCAATCCTCAACAATAAAATTTTCCCCGATTTGAGATTGAATTACTTTAGAAATCAGACGTGACTTTTTAGAATCCTGAGTTTTAATATCAATGTGGCTTACTTCATCTTCATAACCTAAAAAATACTGAGCATTCTTTAGAGAAACATAAGTAAATAACCTATCATATTCCGGCATTCCTGAAATGAATATTCCGATAACTTTAAATTCTCTACTTCTAGGAAGAAGGCCAAATGAAGAAGGTTCAGTTCCCACAGGAGACGTGAGTTGAACATACTCCCCAACTGTTGCGTTCAAAGTTAAAGATAAATCCAATCCGATGATTATTCCGTCTTTTTCAATTGCTTCTGTTTCAGGTTCCCCCACAACAATTTTATTCAGAAGTTCAGTTACTTTTTTATGTTTTTCAAAATCTATCCCGAAGCAAATAGTGAAAACAAGGTAATTCTTTTTCTGGATCATCAGTTCGTTTTCACAAACAGGAGCAGCTCCAACTACGCTTGAAACCATACTGACTTTATCTACAAGATTTTTATAATTAATAATTGGTGAGTAATCGAATTTGTAGATTTTAATTTCAGCCTTTGAACCGATCACTCTATTTCGCATGTCAGATTCAAAACCATTCATAACCGAAGATACAACCAGAAGAGAAAATACGCCAATAATGATACCAAATACAGAAAGCATATTAGAGAATGTAAAACAGTATTTTTTTCTACCTTTTAAATATCGTAGAGCCAGTTTTAAGTGGAACATTTAAGCTTCCGGTTTCATCTGCGGGAAAAGGATGACCTCTTTTATGGAAGTATTCTCCGTAAAAAGCATCACAAGGCGATCGACACCTATACCCAAGCCACCGGTAGGCGGCATACCGTATTCCAGTGCTTCCAGGAAATCTTCATCAATCAGGTTTGCTTCCGTATCGCCCAACTCACGCAATTTCATTTGAGCTTCCAACCTTTCTCTCTGATCGATGGGGTCGTTAATCTCAGTAAAGGCATTCCCGTATTCATTACCATATATAAAAAGTTCAAATCTTTCCACTAGGTTCGGATTGCCAGGTTTTTCTTTTGCCAGAGGAGAAACTTCTTTGGGAAAATCGATAACGAAAGTGGGCTGGATAAGTTTTGCTTCAACGAATTCTTTAAAAATTTCTTCGATAAGCTTTCCTGGACCTGCTGTTGGATAGATTGTTATTTCATTCTTTTTACAGAAGGCTTTTATCTTTTCAAAGTCAAAGTCGGAAGCATCAAAACCGGTCTCCTCTTCTATCAAATCAAGAATAGAAGCCCGACGCCATGGTTTCGCTAAAGAGATTTCCTGATCCTGAAAATTGATTGTATCTGTTCCAAAAATGCTCTTTGCAATATGAATGACCATATCTTCTGTCAGATCCATCATGTCATTATAATTGGCATATGCCTGGTATAGTTCGAGGAGTGTAAATTCAGGATTATGATTTCTATCCATTCCTTCATTTCGGAAATTTTTACCGATTTCATATACTTTTTCAAATCCGCCTACAAGCAATCTTTTCAAATAAAGCTCAACTGCAATCCTGAGATATAAATCAATGTCGAGAGTATTATGATATGTGATAAAAGGTCGAGCAAAAGCGCCACCATAAAGAGGCTGCAAAACTGGGGTTTCAACTTCCAGATATCCTCTTGAATCAAGAAAAGTACGGATTTCTCTGATAATTTTTGCACGTAGTTCAAAATTCATTTTATTCTGGGGATTTAAAAGTAAATCCATGTATCTTTTGCGGTACCTGAGTTCAATATCGGAAAATTCATCATAACGCTGAACTTTACCATCAACGACTTTTTCCTTAACAGTTGGAAGTGGTCGTAGGCTTTTACCAAGGATTGTAACTTGTTTTGCTTTTACCGAGTACTCTCCCATTTTCGTAACAAAGCATTCGCCATCCACTTGAATGAAATCACCCAGATCGAGAAGTTTGAAAACTTCATAATTTACTTCTCCCACAATATCATACTTAACAAATATCTGGATTCTACTACTCTCGTCAGATACATTTCCAAAACCTACTTTTCCCTGACGTCGCATAGCATCAAGACGACCGGTAATTATTACTTTTTGCTGCTTGTTTACATATTCTTTTTGGTTATCCAGAAGAGTTTTAATTTTATGAGTTCTCTTGCATTTATTTGGAAATGGATCAACACCCATTTCTATCAATTTCTGCAGTTTCTGTCTTCTTACAGCCAAAAGTTGTTTAACATTTTCCATACAAATTCCACCTTTTATTTCCTAAGTTTTAATATTTATCTTTATTTTGTGTCAAGGTTAGATTCTACTTCGAATTTTAATTTTAAAACCACCGGACGATGATCGGTGATGTATTTATAACGTGCATCATCTCCACCTTCCATGAATTTATCGATGGCAATAGTTTTAACCGCTGAGCCATCTTTTTCAAATTCATCGAACAGTTCATTTGAAATCAGGATATGATCGAGATGACCACGATATTTCCAGTAAGGATATGACCAGTTAGCAGTACTGTCAGCAGCAATTTCCCAATCAGCAAACTTGTAATTAGCTATATCTTTTAAAAAAACCAGAAATACATTTTCATCTTCAGGGTCAGGAAGCTGATCGTTCAGATCTCCCAGAACAATTACATTTGCATCAGGGTGATTTTTATCGATAAATCTATCCAGTTTCTGGCAGGCATCTATCCTGCGTGCCCGGTTTTCTTCTCCGGTCTTGGCTTTTAAGTGGTTGTTAATAATAATAAAAGGTTCTTCTTTAAAAGTGAACTCTATCACTAATGGACGTCGAGGAAAAGCATAATAATTACCAT
>JAGLWO010000066.1 GCA_023133395.1 Candidatus Cloacimonadota bacterium
CAGTTTCACCTTCTTTGATGTCGAATTGAATGAATGTGGTCGGGTTGAATGGGTTTGGATAGTTACCTTTAAGTAATGTAATTTCTGGAAGTGGAGGAGGTGTTTCTCCTTGGGGGATGGTAAGTGAAATGGGACCGTAAATTCCAGTATAATTAGAATAACTCACACTCTCCAGCCAGTACCAGTATGTTTCGTTAACTTGAACCGGGTATTCATCGATAAACTCATAATTTGTAGGTTCGGAAATAGTTCCTGCTCCTTCAATCAATTCTACATTAATTAGAATAGTATTATCTTCTTCAAGAGCAGTATCGCTTTCACCACGATAGATATTCCAACCCATGTTACCGCTTTCACTTTGAGTAGTCCACAATATAGTTAAATTATTTGCAACAAATTCAGCTGCAAAGTTTGTTAGTGTTACTGGCAATGGGTTATCACCATCCATTCCCCAGTCTGATAATGTCCAGGTGTAAAATTCTGCATATGATGGGTCAGTACCATAATTGTAATCTAAACTTGCCAAAATAGCAGGTTGATGTGTTAAATTTGCAGCATGAGCTGCAATCGGATTTCCATTAATTAGAGCCCACCAAGCAGCATCAGTATAATGAAGAACAGCGGAGCTTGCTAAAGTTACTAATGGATCATGTGGCCATTCCAAACGAACAGTTACTGGCCAAACAGTAATAACTGCTCCTGAAGTATCAAAGTCCCACCAAAGAGTTTGAGGGTTGGTTACAGGAATTCCTGGAGGGAAATTTAAAGGATCAAAGGTCATATCAATAGTTCCACTGTTTCCAGGTGAGAAAGTAATAGATCCACCAGATGGGAAGGTAACTGTACCACCACCAGGTGGGATAGTGACACCACCAATTGAAGCTGTACCCTTATCTGTGATGAGATCCACAACACCATAGGAATCATAATAGTAAACATCTCCAAAGCTCAGAGTTCCATAAGTATCAACAAGAGACAGAAATACAATGTCTGCAATAAGACCTTCTCCTTCAGGTGCTTCAAGAGGATCTGTGCCTGCTAAGGTATAAGCAATACTTAATACACCCGGAGTAGAAGTATCAATCATCCAGCCTAATGCTGTGCCACCATTAGATTCAAGGATGTTCCCTTCAAAGGTAATGGGATTTGTAGCTGTAGCTGTTACATATTCAAGCTCCGTTGGGTTATAGATTACCTCAAACTCATAGGTATCTAAATTTTGAACATCAGTACAATACACATCTACTCGTATGTATGTTCCTGGCGGTTGTGAGGGTATGATGGTCAGATTCTGGTTACCAGTAGTTGTGGCATCCAGATCAAATACTATACCAGCAAATTCATTAGGTCCTCTTCCATTCCTCCCACCTTGACCGAATCTTGTTGGTGGTGTACCTTCATGCCAATGGTCTCCGAAAACCTGCAAGTCAGCAGCATCGATGATATTATCCACCACCAGATCATAAAGAACATCCCAGCCCGGGTCTGTATTAACAAAGTGCCAGTGGTCTCCGAAGAGTTGAAGGTCTGAACCATCTACATAGCCATCAGAATTGAAATCACCAATGATCCCAACTTCAATGATGCGATTATGAAGATAATCAGCAATTAATGTATTACCATTATCCAGACGCTCAGCATCTTCTGGGCTACTAAGGCCAGTACTGTATTCCCATACTATTGAGAAACTTGGGGTTACCTCTATCACGCAGTTACCGTCTTGTCCGGTAATCAATGTGTTACCATTATCCAGACGTTCTGCATCATAGGGGTAGTTAAAATTTAGAGGTGAGTTAGTTCTAGTGTCGTATTCCCATATTGTTGTGCCGGCTGGGTTGACTTCAGTAACAGCGTATTTATGTGAGATCAATGTATTACCGCTCGACAGGCGTTTAGCATCAGTTGGGTAATTATAATAACCACCAATGGTATAGGTCCATACTATTGTGCCGGCTGTGGTCACCTCTATCACGCGAGCATGATAATAGTCAGCTATCAATGTATTGCCATTATCCAGCCGTTCAGCACTCCTTGGATAATAAAGTCCAGTAATGTATTGCCATACTATTGTGCCGGCTGTGTTCACCTCTATCACACGATCATTAGAATAATCACAAATCAATGTATTACCATCCGACAGGCGTTGAACACTAGTTGCATTATGAATTCCAGTACTGTATTCCCATACTATTGTGCCATCTGTGGTTGCCTCCTTCACGGCATCTATCTCACCGAACAATGTATTACCATCAGACAAACGTTCAACAGAGCGTGGCCCGCCAAGTCCTGTGAGTTCCCAAACTATATCATCCGCCATTGCTGGTTTAGGCGACCAGGCAATGAGAGCTATTCCTATTGCTAACAGGAAATTTACTCGAAATATGTTTTTCTTTTTCATTTTTCTTCTCCTTGTTAAATTTTGTTTTAGTTATCATAAATTCTTCACAGAGTAAAATCGGATTACCCATTCTTCGAATGATGAAAATCCACCTTTTTCCTCTGGAATACCTATCAGCGAAATTAACTTTACTTATGCAAGATATTTATCCATTTGAATAATTAACGGGTAAAAATCCTGCCCCTATTTATGATATTTCAAACCTAAGGAGTTCTCCATTTGCCAGAGATGGTTAACTTCTTCGGAGAAACTCCAACCACATATCTTAGAAATTAACATCACCTTTCGTTTCAATCCATCCTGTAATATTAGTTGTTTTGAAGCTATCACCTTTGTGTTGACCCGATATTAAACATTTTCTTTAATTTAAATAGAGCAGAGACTTATCAAAAAAAAACTATTTCAGCAAAATCATTTTCTTCGTGGAAGTATAATTGCCCGATTTCATTTTATAGAAATAAATGCCGGAGGATACCGGTTTATTTTGATCGTCCTTTCCATCCCATAGAACATGATGTGCACCTGCATCCAGTTTTTCATTTACGAGTGATTTCACTTTCTGTCCTTTCATATTATAAATTATCAACTCAGTGTTCTCCGTGATCTCTGTGGTTAATGAAAACGAAATAGTTGTTGTTGGATTAAATGGATTGGGATAATTAGTTAAAACAATAGAAGAATTATCTGTGCATGTTGTCATCTCATCTTCGATTCCAACCGGTATTATTGGGCTGGCATACTCCAGGTCGTAAGCATTCTGGTCGAAATAAGCGATACGAGGATGCTCCTGGCTATCTAAAGCTATTCGACAGTACCAACCACCTCCCATTGGTTGGTTTACTACCTCATTATGCCAATTTGAGCCGTCCCAATATTTATACCATGCATTCCAGTTAGAGCCAAGAGCCTTATAATAAGCAATATGAGGAAAATCCTGGCTGTCTAATGCAAGTGAATTAAAAGCTCCCGCATAATTTTCTCCGATTGTTGTAATGATCCAATCCGAACCATCCCATCTTGCATATCTCATATCACCACTATCTCTATAATATATTATGTGTGGAAAATCCTGGCTGTCCAATTTCA
>JAGLWO010000660.1 GCA_023133395.1 Candidatus Cloacimonadota bacterium
AAATAAATATTGCCTGAGATGCTGGAATAGACAGGGTATTGTTCGGTGAGTTCTGTTTTGGCTAATCTGGAATAAGTAGCGGATTTTATATTATATTCCCAGATATCACCGTTGAAACTTCCCTTGTATGCTTCCCTGTAAACCATACCTCCCCTGTCGAAAATTATCTTCTTCCCATCTTTGGAAACTGAAGCATTTTTCCCACCAAACGCAGTAATTTCCTGGAAACTTCCATCCAGATTCACTCTAAAAAGTTTATTCCTAATTCCAGGTTCATCTGCTTTTTCTAATAGGCTTTTACCATCCGGGAACCAATCTAAAAGTTCGAGGTCCTCTTTATTGATTGGTTCTGCAATTCCACCTTCTGCCGGGATAATGTAAATTGCCCCCCATCCGTCTCTTTCTGTATTAAAAGCTATTTTTTTACCATCAGGAGAAAAGACCGGATTCCAGTCATCACCTTTGGTCGTAGTTATTCTTTTTGCTTCTCCACCTTTAAAAGGAACTATCCAGAGATCTGACATATACGAAAAACAGACGGTTTCACCATCGGGGGATATTGCCGGGTCTGTCATAAAATGCGGTTCTATGGTATTTAACAACGAACAAATACTAAAAATAAGTACCAATAATTTTTTCTTCATAACTCTTTCCTCTTTGAGATTTTTTTCTCAGTTGGTTCATTCGTCCCGATTGAACCGGATGGTTTTGATATCATCGTCTCGATGTTCACTCTTTATTTTCCATTTCTTTTGTTATCCTTGCATAAGCTGCTTTTACAATTGGACTATATTCACTTTCCATATTCATATCTATCCACTTTCGTTGAAGT
This sequence comes from Candidatus Cloacimonadota bacterium, assembly GCA_023133395.1. Taxonomy (GTDB): domain Bacteria; phylum Cloacimonadota; class Cloacimonadia; order Cloacimonadales; family TCS61; genus JACNIV01. The sequence continues at coordinate 833 of JAGLWO010000660.1, forward strand.
TCCCTACCTGTGCGATAAATTGCTTCCACTGCTTCTGCTCGTATCTGTTCATTCTGATTTTTTACAAGTTCTTCAAAAAGATTCATTGTCTCATATTTCAACTTATTGTAATCGGAAGTTGTTGAATCGGAAAATGTTTCAATTATCCCTGCAAGAGTATTTACGCCAAGCTCGGGATAGATTGAATTTTTATTGTTTATATACTCAATAAGAATTTGAGCAGTTTCGATATTTGAATATCCTGTTAAAGCTGTCATAGCAGCAGAGCGAACAGTAAACATAGGATCGTTTAGAGCATGGATGAGAGTAGGTATTGCTCTTTCATCTTTAATTTTTTTTATTGAACTTACCACGTTTATCCTGCACAACTCCTGTTTATCATCGATAAATTTAGAGATCGGAATAGTAGCTTTCTTGTCACCGATATTTCCCAGGGCTGAAATTATACTTATTCTGAGCTTATGATTCTTTTTCTTTTTCAGCATTTCTAAGAGAGGTTCGACAGCCTTTTTATATTTAGTTGTACCGAGCAATCTGATAGAATTTTTTTGAATGAACCTGTTTTCATGGTAAATTTTGGTCAGTAGAATTGGTGAAATTGAATCAGGATATGTTTTAGCAAGTTCATCGATCAATCTTAATTCCAAACTGCTGGTTGTCCCGAGTTTATGTTGGCAGATGTAGTCTACAGCTTGCATTCCTTTTGCCAGGAAGGCTTTCTTTGCCCTGGCTACTTTTTTCCGATTTGACCCGACTTGCCATAAAGATGCTTCTTCATAGAGTTCTTCAACGCTCTTTAAGGAATCTTCAGCAGTAAGGATAATTTCCCCGATTTCTTCTTCTTTTCTGCTTGTTATTATGTCTCTATCGAGGTCTATTCCTATACCCCAGCCGAACTGCATCCATGTATTTCCATCAGCAGCTAAAGTATTTCGAGGATAGATATCCTTTCCTTCCAGGTCCAGGAAGATCCCGCAACCAGCAAAACCACGTCCCCATCTAACTGAGCCATAACTATGATCTTCCCGGGTTGAATACATATCATTTCCAAGTTTATCTATGAACAAGGCAAAAGAGTTCGTGAGCGATACTCCATACCCGCCGGATACAATGTAACTATCATCTCCTTTATCGTCGATAAGCATGCCCACAGAAAGATCGTGTGCAGTGCCACCCACAACACCATTCCGTGAATGATATTGATCATCACCACCTTTATCCCAGAAAGCTCCTATAGAAAGGTGAATTCCCGCTCCCTGAGCATATTGAGTGGCATTGTAGGAATCGTTTCCTCCACCATCTACCAGGATACCCAACGAATACCAGTAGGAAGAACCTTCGCAAAAAACCTCACCATCATAGAAATCATTGCCATTCAGGTCATATAGAACTCCGATTCCACCACCTGCTCTTGGTCGCCATCCCATTCCAAATCCATGACTAAACGACTGATAATCTTCAGGTAAAAGCGGAGCGTGAAGATAGGCACCACCTGTGCGGTAAGTGTCGTCTCCACCAGCATCTCGAAGCATTCCATAACCAAAAGT
>JAGLWO010000661.1 GCA_023133395.1 Candidatus Cloacimonadota bacterium
AATATTAAAGGTCAATTGGTAAAAATTTTAGTAGATAAAAACTTATCTAAGGGTAGAAAAAATTATATATGGAATGGTATTAATGATCAAGGTTTACCTGTTCCAAGCGGAATTTACTTATATAAACTAGAAGTTAATGGGAAAACTGTTGAAACAAAAAAGATGTCTTTAATAAAATGATTTGTTCGTTGCATGACTCTACATCAGCGGATGTTTCTGAAGTGAAAAAATATATTAATAAGTTTAGGTTGTGTTTTGTTGCGTGCGCACTGAATCGTTCGCTGAACGATTCCCGTAGCGTGTTTGAACATCGTTAGGCGCAATGCTTTCATAGTAGATACTTTTACCATAATATTTAGGAGGATAGATATGTCTATTAACCAAGCTGCGATTCATCAGAATCCCGTGGAACTGCTGCAGAATCTCATCCGTTTTGACACAACCAATCCACCTGGTAATGAAGAAAAATGCATTAGGTATATAAATAACTTGCTGAATGAAGCAGGATTTGAAACCACCTTACTTGCCCGTGTCTCTGAGCGTCCCAATCTTATTTCCCGCTTAAAAGGGCATGGTAATGCACCACCGTTGTTGCTTTATGGACACGTAGATGTGGTCACTACAGCGAACCAGACCTGGAAACACCCACCTTTCGAGGGAAAGATAGTAGACGGTTATGTCTGGGGTCGAGGTGCTTTAGATATGAAAGGTGGTGTAGCAATGATGCTGGCTGCCTTCTTGCGTGCTAAAGCTGAAAACCTTACACTACCTGGTGATGTCGTCTTGGCTATTGTAGTCGACGAGGAAGCTTTGGGGGACTACGGAGCCAAATACCTGGTTGAAAACCACGCAGCTTTATTTGAAGGTATCCGTTATGCCTTGGGGGAATTTGGTGGTTTTTCGCTACACATAGGCAATCAAAGGTTCTACCCCATTATGGTTGCTGAGAAGCAAGCCTGTTGGATGAAGGCGACGGTGAGAGGACCTGGAGGTCACGGATCTCTACCCCTGCGTGGTGGTGCCATGGCAAAGCTGGGAAATCTGCTTCAGCAATTGGATCAGCACAGTCTGCCAGTTCACATCACACCTGTTGCAAGGCAGATGATCGGGACAATGGCTTCAGCCCTGCCGTTTCCTTCGAACTTGGTTCTACGCCAACTTCTCAACCCAAGGCTAACTGACACAGTGTTGAAACTGCTCGGCACTAAGGGGCAAGTCTTTGACCCCCTACTTCATAATACGGTCAATGCAACCGTTGTCAATGGCGGGGAGAAAATCAACGTGATACCGAATGAAATAGCCATTGAGTTGGATGGACGTCTTCTTCCCGGTTATAGCCCAAACGATATAATGGCTGAACTGCATCAGATTGTCGGAGAAGTCGAAATTGAGCTCATCCGCCACGATTCTGGTCCCGCTGAACCGGATATGGGATTGTTCGACACATTAGCTGACATTTTGCGTGAGGTTGATCCATCTGGTTTACCGGTGCCTTTAATGCTGCCTGCTGCCACGGATTCACGCTTTTTCTCTCGGTTGGGGATTCAGACTTATGGGTTTTTGCCGATGACCTTGCCTGAGGAGATGAATTTTTCACAGCTCATACATTCAGCGGACGAGCGTATCCCGGTGGAGGCTTTAAATTTTGGAACCAATGCGATTTACAAAATTCTGCAAAGGTTTGGGAACAAGTAAAATGTGATCCCGTTGACATCTGTCCCTGTTGATTAAGTTGCTGATGTGTATTAGCATAGACCATTCAATTAGCACTGCGTCAGCGGGTTTTTCGGAGAATAAACAAAAGTAGGTTAAGTTTAGGCTATATTTTTTGCGTGCTGCGAAAATGTTAGTAACATCAGAAAGAATAAGGAGATAAATTTGTGAGAGAAACATTCTGTCATCGTTTATGGAGTGAATTTTTTATCAACTCTAATGGTAAAGTTTACACTTGTTGCCACCATAAGCCTTCGAAGCTTGGTAATATACATATAAATAAATTAGAAACAATTTACAACAACGAAAAAATTTTAAGGTTACGTGAACAATCCCTTAAAGGTGCGTTAAAATGCTTCAAAAATTGTAATTTATTAAGTGAAAAAGAATTACTGGTGTCCAAACCAAACTCATTATTAGTGAAATCAACTCAATTAAATCGCTTAAAAATTGTTTTTGGTGAAGGATGTAACATAAATTGTAGAATGTGTTGGCAAAATAGTAAATCACAAAAGATGTTAGATTTTGAAATGCTAAAAAAGCAAGTTAATTTATCTGATTTTAAACTTTTAGATATACAAGGAGGTGAACCACTATTCATCAAATCAAGTCAAAAATACTTTGAGTATGCATCGTCAAAAGAAGTTAAAATTTCTATACTAACAAATGGAACAATCATGACAGAAAAAATTGCAAAACAATTATTGAAATCTTCAAGATCTTTGAAAATATCCTTAAACGCAGCTACAAAAGATATTCATGAATTTGTTAATAGAGGTTCAAGTTGGGAAAGAGTATTAAATAATATTCAGTTACTTAAGAAAATAAAAGATAAAAATAAACCTGAATTTAATATTATTGGTCATATGACAATAATTTATCAAAATATTCATGAAATTCCTTTGTTTATAGAAACTTTTAAGAAGTTAGGCTTTGATAAAATTGAGTTTGGTTATGATTTTAGAGTTCCATTTTATTTAAAGCTTAATCCCCAAAAAAAGAAATCTATAAAAGATAAAATTTCGATTGCTTTAGATAAATCAGAATACGGAGAAAAAATAGAACTTCATAGACTACAAAATCTCGGTTTGATATTGTGATGTTACTAACATTTCTATGCCACAAGAAGCTCGTGGCATAGCCAAAACATTATAAGCAACTTGATTGAATTGGAGGTTTAAATGAAAAATAGTATATTAATTGTTTTTATAATATTCTATTTGAATTTATCTGCAACCATCATCAATGTTCCAGCAGACCAGCCAACAATACAAGCAGGAATTAATGTTGCTGTTGATAGTGATACAGTTCTTGTCCAACCCGGAACCTACAATGAGAACATTGATTTCAACGGACACAGGATAACTGTCGGTTCTCTCTTTCTTACCACTGCAGATTCATCTCATATTCCTCTTACAGTGATTGACGGAGGCTCGTCCGGTTCAGTTATAAGTTTTCAGAGCGGAGAAGATTCAACCACAGTTTTAACGGGTTTTACAATACAAAACGGATTTAATTGGGATGGTGGCGGTGGAATTCTTTGCAATTCCTCTGATCCTGTAATCATTAATAATATCATTAAAGACAATCTGGCTGATACAGGTGGTGGAATTAAATGCAGTTCCTCGAATGCGAAAATTATTAACAATATTATCCATAATAATTCATTTGTGTCAGTACTTGGTAATCCCGGTGGAGGAATTTGCTGTATCGATGGCTCTTATTGCATAATAATGTTTAATATTATCCATCACAATCAGAATCAGGACGGTGGCGGTATAGCAAGTTTTGATTCAGACCCGATTATCAGCAACAATGTTATCTATGAGAATGAAGCTTGGGATTTAGGGGGTGGAATGCGTTGCCTGAACTCTAATGCTATAATAATAAACAACACTTTCTGGGGAAATACATCAACTGAAGCTGGTGGGATTTATGTGGATTACGGTTGTAACCTTACAATAGTTAATAACATTTTATGGAATAACTCACCGAACGAAATTACAGGAAATGTCACCGTTACCTATTCTGATATTGAAGGTGGCTATGCTGGCATCGGAAATATTGACAGCGATCCTCTT
>JAGLWO010000662.1 GCA_023133395.1 Candidatus Cloacimonadota bacterium
CTTATTTTGCTGTGTATTTTCCAGGATAACGATTTTCGCATAAAACCTACCTGAATCGGTGAGTTCCTCTATTACATTTTTTTCAATGAAATTGATTTTCTTATTAGGAAAGAGCAGATAAAATCTATCATCAAATTTGAATTCCGTAAATTTTATCTTCGGATATTTTTGAATGAAATTATTCTCTTTATATTCATCTGGAAATTTAATTAAATTCCTATTTGAAACAATGATCTCATCAACAGCACGCTGGGTTATCACAGGAGACAGCAAATTAGTTGCGGTTATCAGAAGTAGCAGGATAAATGAAATTATTACGAGAAGTCTGTATGGTTTTAGATAAATAATGATCCGTTTGAACAAATCCTTGTCGTAGATCTTGCCTTTAATAATATCTTCGGAAAGTCCTTTATGCAGATTTCTCATTTCAATTTCTCTTCGATCTGCTGTTTTTCAAACAGATCTTTGTATATTCCCTTTTTTGCGAGCAATTCTTTGTGAGTACCTGATTCTGCGATTTTTTTGTCGCTTAAAACAATGATTTTATCCGCGTGTTGGAGAGACGAAATCCTATGAGCAATGATAATTGTGGTTTTATCTTTTCTAAGTTTGATCAGCAGATCCAATATCTTTTTCTCTGTTTTTGTATCAACAGAAGAAAGTGCATCATCCAGAATGAGAACATTAGGATTGGTTAGAAGAGCTCTGGCAATAGCAATTCGCTGTTTCTGCCCACCGGAAAGGGTTACGCCTCGTTCACCTATGACAGTATCGAAACCATCTTCAAAATCAATGATATCATCATAGACCTGAGCATATCGTGCGACTTCCTCAATGTAAACTCTATCAATGTCCGGCTTTGCCAGACTTATGTTGTTTGCAATGGAATCTGAGAACAGGAAAATATCCTGCGGAACCATCACAACATTATCTCGTAAAACTTCCAGCGGGATCTTAAAAAGTTCCACATCATCGATGAAAATCACATTTTTCGGAGGATTATACACTCTGGTAAGAAGGTCGATAATGGTTGTTTTACCACAACCGGTTCTTCCCACGATTGCCAGAGTTTTTCCTACATCTATTTCAAATGATATGTTTTCAAATATCTGCGGAGTTTGGGAATTATATTGGAAATTCAAGTTCTTAAAAGTTACTTTTCCTTTCAGTTCCTGAATGGAAGTATCCACGTTATCATCAACAATTTCCGGTTCGATCTCAAAAATCGAATTCAACCTTTTTAGAGATGCAGTTCCTCTTTGATA
>JAGLWO010000663.1 GCA_023133395.1 Candidatus Cloacimonadota bacterium
AAGCACCATCAATACCAGCCTTAAAAATCGAAGTCCAAGATAACTATGCTTTTATAAGTGGAGCTTTTAATGATCCAAATTTATACATTCTAAATATTGAAGACATTCTTAATCCAGTTGTTGTTGCTTATGATGATTCGGATTATTATCGTCATTTCACTGTGGATGGAAATTATATTTATGCTTTAAGATATGATTTCTTTGTTGTAGATATTTCACAAATAACAAGTCCAACTTTGATCAATACGATTGACCTAATTGGATCTTCGATTGCAATTCAGGATGATAAAGCATACATTACATCCTCAGAATTAACAATTGTGGATATATCTAATCCATACGAACTAAACATATTGGGAAATTGTGATATACCAACAAGTGCTAAAGATATTGTCGTTGATGATGAATATGCTTACATAACAGGTTCGGGCAATATTGGATTGGCAGTTGTTGATATTAATGATTCATTGAATCCAATATTAGTTCAAGAAATAGATTATGAAGGGATTTTCATTTCAAAACAAAACAACAATGTGTATATAAGCAGAATTATTGATAATTATCAAACCTATAACGGGATCGGTATTATTGATGTAGAAGATTTAAATAATATAAATGTTGTTGGTGAATTTAAAACTTGTAAAGCAAACAAATTATGTATCAATAATAATTATGCCTATGTAGCTAATGGATTTAGTGGATTAAAAATTATTAATATCTCTAATCCTCAACACCCATTTTCAGTTTCTGATTTTAAAACAAATAACAAAGCTACAGATGTTCTTGTAGATACACAGATAGCTTATGTGACGGTTAATGATAGCTGTTTACAATTGATTGATGTATCAAATCCATCCCAACCTTTTATATTAGGAGATGTCTCTTTCCCTTATTATTTCTTAGACCAAACAGCATTGAACCTTGATAAATATAGTAATTATATCTATATTGGTGGAAATTTCGTATGGGATATGTATATTATTGATGTATCAGATCCTACTAATCCTTTTATTTCAAATCAGCAGGCAGTAAATGATTTCTGTTATGATGTAGCAATTTTTGAGAATTATTTATTCCTTGCTGGTTACTGGGGAGGATTACAAATTTTTGATTTAATCAATCCAGTGTATCCCGTTGAAGTTGGATATTATCCTTTAGATTTAGCTTTAAGTGTTGAAGCAGGTAATGAAATAGCATTCATTGGTGATCCATATACTTCATTAAGAATTTTTGACACATCTAATATTAGTAACCCAATTTTAACAGCGACATATTCAATTGGTTCTGTGAAAGATATGCATTGTTTTAATGATACATTATATGTGGCGTCCTCAACAGGAATTCACCTTTTTGATGTAACTAATCCGTATTATACATCAATTTCTGGTTGCTATCCTCAAGGAGTGGTTTATAAAAATAATTATTTATTTTGCACAGAAAATTTTGAGTTTAAAGTTTATGGTGATACTACATTAGTATCTGTAGAAGATTTTCAAATAGCTGATCTTCACAAAGCAGAAAATTTATCTAATTACCCAAACCCTTTCAACCCAACAACAACAATCTCCTTTTCATTAAACACCGAAAACACTGAAGACACCGAAATAATCATTTATAATATTAAGGGTCAAAAAGTTAAAACCTTGTTGAATGAACATTTAAGCAAAGGTAATCATTCGATAAATTGGAATGGTAAAGATAACAACAATAAAGCAGTTGCATCAGGTTTGTATTTCTATAAGTTGTCATCAGGTAAAGAAACTCAGGTGAAAAAAATGTTGCTTTTCAAGTAATCTTTTGCTTTCTTTTTTTTCATCTCATAAAAGCCCCTCTCTTAAATCTAAGAGAGGGGTTTGGGGTGAGTTTTGGGACTTAATTATGAGAAAATATGATTTTATTCCTTTTTCTTTCTTGTCACGCCGTAGCAATATTATCCTTGCTTTTCTTTGCGTAGGCGGATTCCTTTTTTCTTCAGGAAATTGCCAAACCTTTCTGGAGATTTACGAACAGGGATGGGGAAGTGGAATGATGAACAGTAAGCCTGTTTTCTATGATATTGACAATGATGGATATCTCGACTTGTTCGTCGGAGAAAAAGCTGGGAATATCAATCATTTTGAACAGGATACTCTGGGAACATACAGTTTCAACCTTGTTACTCCAAATTTTAATAATATTAATCCCGGACCATATTCCGCACCCTTCTTTTGTGATATAGACAATGATGGTCTAATAGATTTATTTGTGGGAGAGATAAATGGAAATATAAATCATTTTGAACAAACAGCTTTATTTTCTTATGAATTCAGTTTGATAACTGAAAATTTCAATAATATCGATGTTGGCATGAATTCAGTGCCATTTTTTATTGATATCGATGATGATAATTTATTGGATTTGATAATCGGCAAAGGACCTTTTGCTAATTTAACTCATTATGAACAAACGGAAGAGGGAAGTTATGATTTCGAATTTATTACCAATAATTTTCTTCCAAATATGAATTATGGGAATACATATCCCACCTTTACAGATATCGATAATGATGGATTGTTTGATTTGATTATAGGAACAAGCGGAGGAGATTTGAGAAGTTACGAACAGGTTTCTCAGGGTTCCTATGAATTTGAATGGTCTGATATTGATTTTTATGGAGTAGGTTATCAAGCTGCTCCTGTTTTCCATGATATCGATGATGACGGATTATTAGATCTGCTTATCGGCGAGGAATATGGCAACCTGACGCTTTATGAATATGATGAATATAATTATTATTTGTTTCCGAGAGTAACACAGTTTTTTGGTTGGATAGATATTGGTCTGGCTTCCAAACCTGATATTTGTGATCTGGATAATAATGGACTTCTGGATTTATTAGTAGGAAGCTACTATGGGTTAGTAATTCATTATGAACAAAATTCGGAGAATTCTTTAAAATTTAATTATATCGATTATTTATTGATTTGCGGAACATTGGGTGATTATTCTTCTCCCACAATATTAGATTTTGATAATGATGGTTTATTAGATCTGTTTGTTGGCTATGAAGATGGAAATATTAGTCATTTTGAACAAGAGAATCTTTTATCCGAAGATTTTGAACTTGTAGCTGAAAATTTCGCTGACATCGATGTCGGGCTTTTTGCTGTTCCAATATTTGAAGATATTGATAACGATGGTTTTCTTGACCTTCTTATCGGTGAATCTTTAGGAAAGATTTTTCATTATGAACAAGATCTAACCAATGAATTTATTTTGATTTCAGATAATTTTTGTAATATCGATGCAGGTTTCCGTTCTGCTCCTGCTTTTACCGATCTGGATGATAATGACAAATTAGACCTGCTGATTGGAGAAACAAATGGCAGCTTGCATCATTATGAACAATCTGAAATTAATTCCTATAATTTTGAATTGATTTCAAATAATTTTAATGAAATCGATGTTATTGAAGCTTCTAAACCTTCATTTGCCGATATAAATAATGATGGCCTCGATGATCTCCTGGTCGGTGCTTTTGATGGAGGTGTTTATCTCTATCTTCATACTTTTGGTATTACTAATAATAATAATTATTTGGTTTCAAATCCTGAAATACTTTGCCAGAACTATCCCAATCCTTTCAACCCAACAACAACAATATCTTTCTCAATTCCAGAAGAAAGAAAAGTCGAACTTGCAGTTTACAACATCAAAGGGCAAAAAGTCAAAACACTGGTTAATGAAGCACTCCCAGCAGGAGAACATTCAGTTATTTGGGATGGAAAAGACTCTAATGAAAATCGAGTTTGTTCAGGAATCTATTTCTATCGTTTTACTGCAGGTAATTATCACACTACAAAGAAATGTGCAATATTAAAATAAAGGAGTAGAACATCATGAAAAAAGTTATTTTTTTAGCAGTTATAATTTCATTTCTTTCAGGCACAATTGTTGCCTATGAGTGGGAGATTGAGGTTGTTGATCCTGATTTGCTAAATCAACATAGACATTATTTGTCGCTTGCTCTTGATAGCTTTGAAAATCCTCATATTGCTTATTACATAGGCAGACTTTATCCTAATATGCCACCACCAAGTATAATCAGATATGCCTTCTGGAATGGAACAGATTGGGAGATATCTATAGTGGATCAGTCAAACATTACTTATCCTGTTGCTGAGGTTCTTTCTATTGCAATAGATTACAATAATCGTCCACATATTAGCTATACTGGAGATGATGGCGATAGTTATTGTCTCAAATATGCTGTTTGGACAGGAACATACTGGGACCTTCAGGTGGTAGACTATGAATCAGGGCGGGTTGGTGAATTTAATTCTCTAAAACTTGATAGTTTGGGATATCCGCATATCAGCTACTATGATTATTACGGTGACTATCTTAAATACGCATCTTGGAATGGTCAAACATGGGAAATAGAGATTATCTCTAATGGTCTTGCCTGGGGTACTT
>JAGLWO010000664.1 GCA_023133395.1 Candidatus Cloacimonadota bacterium
CTTCCCTTTATTTCAACAATATTTATGCTTCGTAGTTTCCACCCTTCGTCCGGCAGCTGCCGGACTGCGCCCGTTCTCCGTAGTACTACGAAGGATGAAGAGGACGGGTTAACGAAGAAGTATCATCTTCCTGATCTCAGTAAAACTCTCCGTCTGTAATTTATAAAAATACACTCCGGAAGATTGATTTTCGGCATTCCAACTGAAGTTATGCTGTCCTGCTTCAAATTGGTAAGATTCTATGAACTGTCCTTTTGTATTGTAAATTGAGAGAGCCCCTGATTCATTTTCTTTGATATCGAATCTTATGTTAGTAATAGGATTAAATGGATTGGGATAGTTTCCGTAAAGTTTTGTTATGAAAGGAGCTGCCAATATATCATCTGCCAATACTTCGGGATCGAATGGTGGAAAGACAATATAATCTATCCAGGCGCAATCATCGCCACCTGTAACATAAGTATCTTTAACATATTTCCATTCAAAAATGTGTGTGCCGAAAGTAATGAGATAAATTTCTTCGCTCCAATCATCTTCCCCACTCCACTGTTCTTGCAGAGAACCATCAATGTAGAATCGCAGGAAATCATAAGTCGCTTCGGATGATACTTTTTTCCAGAAACTGATATTACCAGCTGCTGTAACATCAAGTTCAATTTTCAATGTTGAATGGCTGTTATTTCTAATATCTCCAGATCTTGCGCAGTATACGAAACTATATAGACAACCGCTAATTTTCAGCAGTTACACGATAGAATTTTTTATTACCTACTCCGGAAACAGGGTCGTTCCATGTTGTTGTTGTTATGTGTATACCAGTTGGTTCCAGTGTCCATCCCGATGGGAATGATGCATACGGATCTGTTGAACTGTAAACATTATAATATGATGCACACAGAACTGGATCCCATTTAAGATTAATGTTTGTGCCGACTTTGGAAATAGTAACTATTGGCTCTTCAACTCCTACATTTCCCGTCGGATTGCGTTTATAGTAAACTTCATGGTTTCCGTCACGGTCTTCGGACCATACGACATGGGTATATGACCCTGAAGTCTCAATAGTAGGAAGCCTCGAATAGCCTGAGTCATTTGTGAGTCTTGTATCTATTCCCCAGGTTGTTCCTGCATCAGTAGAGCGCTTATAGTAAATCTCCCAGTTTCCATCACGATCATCATACCATACTACATGGACGTTTGAGCCTGAAACTGCAATGTGTGGAAACCACGACCAGCCAGGATCATCTGTGAGCCTGATATCAGCTCCCCAGTTTGTCCCATTATCAGGAGAACGCTTAAAGTAAATCTCTTCATCGCTATTACGTTCATCATACCATACGACATGGACATATAAGCCAGAAACAGCGATATAAGGATTATACGTGTTGATAGATTCGTATGTGAGTCTAATATCATTTCCCCATGTTGTTCCTCCATCAGCTGAGCGTTTATAATATGTCTGCGGGTTTCCATCGCGATTGTCACACCATACTATGTGAACATATGAGCCTGAAACTGCAACAGAAGGATTCCACGAACCGGCAGTATCAAATGTGAGTACGGTATCTATATCCCAGGTTGTACCACCATTAGTAGAACGTTTATAATAAATATTTTCATAGGGATAGTCACTCCATACGACATGGAGATTTGAGTCTGAGACTGTAATATTAGGGTCAACTGAGTGGACAGTATCCTCAGAGAGTCTTGTATCTGTCCCCCAGTTTACTCCTGCATCAATAGAACACTTATAGTAAATCTCAGCATTTCCATCACGGACATCATACCATACTACATGGACGTTTGAGCCTGAAACTGCAACAGAAGGACGAACCGACGATGCCGGATCATCTGTGAGCCTCGTATCAGCTCCCCAGTTTGTTCCTGCATCGTTAGAATGCTTATAGTAAATCTCCTTATTTCCGTCACGTCCGTCACGCCATACAACATGAATGGTATCTCCTTCCGCTGCTATACACTTTGCGTGATTAGAGGTAAAGGAAGTAGAGTCATCAAAGGTAAGCCTTACATCAGTTTCCCATTGGGCAAATAAATTTGTAACAGTTATCATTACGATAGCCATAATTAAAAACTTGATTTTTTTCATCTTTTCTCCTCCTTTTTTGAATAGTTAAAAATCAACAATTTAAAGAAGTGCGAGATATTTTAGAAGTTCAGAAGTGTTTAAGAATCAAAAATCAAATAAATAAACCGGACATATGAGTATCAATTTTTAAATCATAATGTAACGAGATGACTATAAATTACAGTTAGAAGCACTTCTTTTATTTCACCTTTGCAAAGAGAATTAAACTTTTATTTTTGTCAAATACTTTAAAAAACAAAATAATTATGATAATTATTAATCAACCTTTATAGTAAGAAATCCACACTAAATCTAAAAGTCTTAAAATGGAAAATAATTTGTTAGATATAATTTTATACTCTTTCAATAAGTTCACGCAAAATAGACACGTTTATTACCAACTGAACGGGGTTTTTGAAGGAA
>JAGLWO010000665.1 GCA_023133395.1 Candidatus Cloacimonadota bacterium
AAAATCGAAAAAAACAGGAATTTTTTTTTCAGACCCTATTCCATTTTCATAATGGACTTCGAAGAAAATGAAACTGAACTCGATGAAAATAATATCGGACTTGATTTTTCCTTTAATCCTAATTTTTCTACAAAATTAAAACTCAGTTACAATCCTGATTTTTCCGATGTACCTATGGATAGCGAACAGGACATTTATAACCTGAAATATGGACCAACTTACTCGGAAAACCGTTATTTTTTTATTGAAGATTTTAATGCTTTCGGAATAAGCAACACTACCTTCTATTCCCGTCATATAATGCAGCCACAATATGCCTTCAAATTTACAGGAAAAAACGAACACTATTCTTTCGGTGTCCTTTCTACTATGGATAAACTTATTAAAGAAACTTATACTATTATTAACGAAGATTCCTCAACAACTAACAAAACAGAGGTTGTCAACCCAGATGATATTTATAATATTATCGCTTTCAAACCAACAGGTAAACAATTCAGTTTCCAATTTACTCTGTTAAATAGAATGAATGACGATTATCATAACGAAGTATTGCATCTTAAACCTGTATGGGAATTCAGCAAAAATAAATCTCTTTGGGTCGATATGAACCTTTCAACTAATGAAGTGGATAACAATTCCCAAAATGGTTATTATGGAAATGCTGGTTACAGCTTGATCCAGAAAGATTTTAGCTTGTCTATATCAGCTCGGCAGATGAGTAAAAATTATATAGTAGATATGGGAAAAATATATGAAGATAATTATTATGGATGGAATATAAACTCACATTTATCAAAAGATGTGAACAATCAGATAATCAGGGAATTGAAATCAAATCTGGCTCTGAGTGAAGAGATAGACAATGATACAAACGACCTTCTTGAAAGATATTCCAGTATAAGTTTAGAACTCTATTCTCAATACAACCTGAATATAACTTTCGATTTTGCATATGTAAAAGAACTGTACAGCCAGGAATATTTTGATAAACGAAGTACCAGTCTGCAGATAAGCTGGGATAAAATCGACTGGCTTAATGCATTTGTTGGGATCAATAAAACAAGATATATCATTTATAAACTGCAAAATATCTATGATGGATATTATAATCAATTTGGTGTCTCAGGTGTAATCAGCAAATCCCTTGCTTATAGGGTTTATGCAGAGAATATCCTCTATTTTGATATCCCCTCTCCTGATGAAGTAGACGGAACAGAAGTTGATGATGGTTACTGGATTGGTAACCTCGACTTGAATTTTAACTTAACTAACAGCCTTTCTCTTACCAACGGTTTACGTTATAATAATCATGAAGCATATGGATATTCTAAATACATCGGGTTCTTTTCCAATTTTAGATGGGAATTTAAGAAGGGGTGTGATTTATATATTGGTTATAAATCTACAATTGATGAAATTAATGACAAGTATGAAATCGATTATAATCAAGCCTATATAAAAGTTTCTTATACTTTCTAAAAATAACCTTTTTTTATATAAATACAAAATCAAAAAATAATTGACACTCATATCTTATAAAAGAAAAGTGCGAAGAATTTTCTTAAATCAAAGTTCAGGAAACTTGTATTAAATATGGTGCACCCAAACAGGCAAGTTTACAAAAAAGCTTATCGCGAGACCTAAGAAAATGGCAAAATATTCATTCTGATTAGTTCTTATGTTAAAAAATTTGTATTGGAGAATAAGATGTCTATAAAAACTCTTTATCTTATCAGACACGCAAAATCAAGCTGGAAAAATTTAGATATACAGGACATTCAAAGACCGTTGAAAAAGCGCGGTAAAAAAGATGCTTCTTTAATGATACAAAGCTTAATAAAAAAAAATATCAAACCCGATATTATTATAACCAGTCCAGCAAAAAGAGCAATTGAAACAGCAAAGATTTTAGCTGTAGGACTTAACTATCCAGTTCGGAAGATAGTTAGAGAAAGCCCTTTATACTATGATGGAGCAACTGAATTCCTCGAACTGATACACAATATTGATAATAGTCTGAATCATGTTTTTCTTATCTTTCATAACCCTGAACTAACAGATTATGCAAATTACTTTTCTGATCAAAAAGTCGATAATATCCCAACTTGTGGCATTTATTGTCTTGAATTCGATGTTAAATCATGGAATGAAGTTACAGCAGATAA
>JAGLWO010000666.1 GCA_023133395.1 Candidatus Cloacimonadota bacterium
AACAACTAATTTTATAAATGAAATTGGTGAGATTAGAGCTTTCGAATCAGAATATGATGTCACTTATATAAATAATGACTATGTGGTTGATTCATTGTCCTATACGGTTAACTATACAAAGAATGGTAACTCCTTTTATTATGGTGGAATGGAAGTATCTGGAGGTAATTATACAGCCGAGTTTATTGTGCCTGATGATATTCATGCAGGGGAGAAGGGTAGAATAATCAATTATGTTTTTGATCACTCTCAGAATACTGATTTCTTAAATTATTGTCCTATGAAATTAAGTCAGATACCGATCGATGCAACTAGCACAGGTCCTCCGCAAGTTCAGATCTGGCTGGATTCAAAGAAATTTGTTGAGGGAGATTATGTTTCAACTGACCCACTATTAATGTCAGAAATAGAAGATGAGAACGGGATAAATATTTTGGGTTCTGCAGGACATAAGATTCTTTTACTTCTCGATGATACAATGGAACCTGTCGATGTTACCAGCGGTTTTGTTTACAATATTGGTTCTTATACAAAAGGGGAATTGACCTGGCAATTATCCGACCTTTCGGAAGGAAGACATACTTTGCAACTTATTGTATTTGATAATTTTAATACTCCCACTGTCGCTCAGACCAGCTTCATTTCAAAGAGATCAGGAAAGGTAGCTATCGAACAAATGCTTCCTTATCCAAACCCGATGGAAAAAGATGGCTATTTCACTTTTGTAATTACGGAAGATTCTGATATAACTGTAATGATTTATACTATAACCGGAAAGAAAATACGTACTCTCAAGAAACCAAATTGCAGTGCTGGATACAACCAGATATATTGGGATGGGAAAGATGGTGATGGTGATAAAATTGCCAATAACACATACTTCTATAAAGTAAAAGCAAAGCAGCTTTCAAACGGAAAAGCGACTGAAAAAATAGGGAAATTTATTATTTTGAAGTAGAGTGTTGACAAGAAATAACCACAAATTTTTTTTGTATGTCTTGTGGAAATTTCAGCATAAAAAATTAATGAAAAATATATTGGGGGAAAGATGAAGGATATCAGAAACATTGCTCTTGTCGGTGCGAGTGGCGCAGGTAAAACAAGCCTTGCAGAGCAAATGCTTTTCAATGCAAAAACTACTACGAGAGTCGGAAAAGTTGAAGATGGTAACACGGTTATGGATTTTAGTAATGAAGAAATTGAGAAAGGTATGTCTATGACTCTGGGTGTTGCTAATTTCAAATGGAAAAATACTAAGATAAATCTGCTAGATGCACCTGGTTATGCAGATTTTGCCAGTGAGCAAATTGCGGTTTCCACTGCTGTTGAGAATCTATTATTTGTTACTAATGCTTCAGTAGGATATGAAGTTGGATTGGAACAATCAATAGAATTACTGGATAAGAGAATGGATGCTAAGGGAATTATTGTAAATAGGATGGATAATGAAGGAGCTGATTTTAATAAAGTTCTTGAAGCGATTAGAGAGAATACGGATTTGAATCCGATTCCAATACTGATGCCAGTTGGTTCAGAACATAGATTCGAAGGTGTGATTGATGTTGTAAAAGGTAAAGCATATATAAAAGGAAAAGAATCTGATATCCCTGCTGACCTTATAGATGCTTATGAAGCAAATAAATTGGCTTTAATGGAAGCTGTTGCAGAAAGTGATGATGCTCTTTTAGAGAAATATTTTGATGCTGGAAAACTAACTGATGAAGAGATGGCTTCAGGAATTAAATCTGCTATTTCTCAGGGTACACTTGTTCCTGCATTTGCTTGTTCTGCCACTCACAATATTGCTGTTGATAATGTCCTGAACGCTGTGGTAGAGTATCTTCCTTCACCAGTTGAAAAGAATAAAATTACCGTGTTAGATAATGGAAATGAGAAAAAAATAACTACCTCCGATAGTGGTGACATCATTGCTTATATTTTTAAATCCTTTTCTGACCCGAATGTGGGTGATATGGCTTATGTAAGAGTTTTTTCAGGTTCTTTAAAGAGTGGAACAGAGGTTTTTGTACCTGAAAAGAGTAAGAAGGATAGAATTGGGTCAATGTATAATATTGTAGGTAAGAATAGAACGGAAACATCAGAAATTAAAGCAGGTGATATTGGTGGTCTTGTTAAAACCAAGTATGCACGTAGTTTTAATTCAATAGTAAAATATGGATCCAAAATCAAGCTTGTAGATGCAGAACTACCCTCCCCTGTATACTGGCAATCAATAAAAGCTGTAAATCAGCATGATGAAGATAAGATAGGTTCTGCACTTTCAAAACTGATGGAAGAAGACCCAACAATCAAGCTTGAAATGAATGCGGAAACAGCGGAAAATGTTCTTGCCGGAATTGGTGAACAACAGATAGGTTTGTTGGAAAAGAAACTCAAAACTCGATATAAGATAGATGCCAGATTGAAAACCCCACGTGTACCCTATAAAGAAACTGTACAGGGTAATGCCGATGTGAATTATAAACATAAGAAGCAATCAGGTGGTAGAGGACAGTATGCAGAGGTTTATTTTCGGGTTAAACCAAAACCTCGTGGTGAAGGTTTTGAATTTATTAACTCAGTTGTTGGTGGGACTATCCCGAGTAAATTCATACCAGCTGTTAAAAAAGGTCTTCTTGAGACTCTGGGAAAAGGTATTATTGCAAAATATCCAATTGTTGATATCAGCGTAGATGTATATTTTGGAAGTTACCATGATGTGGATTCATCAGAATTAGCTTTTAAAATTGCTTCCTGGAATGGACTAAAAAAAGCCTTTGAAGTTGCAAACCCGATTTTATTGGAACCAATTCATGATATAAAGATCATCATTCCAGATGAATATATGGGTGATGTAATGGGTGATATCTCCACAAGGAGAGGAAAGATTATTGGTATGGAACAAAAAGGTAAGAAACAGATTCTTAATGCCCAGATGCCATTAGCTGAATTATTTAACTATTATCCTGCTTTAAAATCGTTTACTCAAGGACGTGGTAAGTTTACTCAAAAGTTTTCCTGTTTTGAAAAAGTTCCTGATGATATAGCTGTAAAAGTTATTGCAGAAGCGAATAAAAAAGAAGATTAATTTTTCTGTATAGCCATGTAACATCTGACATTCACTGGATTCATAAAGTTTGGTTCTGTTAAACTCTGGAGGTTTTATGTCCGGTCATAGTAAATGGGCTTCAATAAAACATAAAAAAGGTGCTGCTGACGCCAAAAGAGGTAAACTTTTTACAAAACTTGTTAAAGAAATAATTGTTTCTGCACGGGAAGGTGGTGGGAATCCTGATATGAACCCACGCTTAAGACTGGCAATTTCCTCTGCAAAAGGTGCTAATATGCCTAGCAGTAACATTGAAAAAGCTATCAAAAGAGGAACTGGTGAAATTGAAGGATTAAAATATGAAAGCTATACATACGAGGGTTATGGTCATAATGGAGTTGCGATCTTTATTGAAGCTTTGACTGATAATAGACAGAGAACTGTGGCTGAGATCAGGCATATATTTTCCAGAAATGGAGGAAATCTTGCTGAAAATGGTTCTGTTGCCTGGATATTTGAACAAAAGGGCTTAATTGAAATTCCTAAAGAGAATCTTGATGAAGATGAAATTATGATGGCAGCATTGGATGCTGGTGCAGAAGATTTCTCATCTGAAAATGAGAACTATGAAATTTATACAGCCTATTCTGATTTGCATACTGTTCTTAAGAATTTGGAGGGAGCTGGTTATAAGACTGAAAAGGCGGAATTGACCCGTATTCCAAAAAACACAGTTAATGCAGATAATGTTGCAGAGAAGCTTCTTAAGCTCCTTGATCAATTAGAAGATTGTGATGACATTCAAAAAGTTTACTCCAATTTTGAGATTTCTGATGAAGTAATGATGAGGTTGTCAGCAGATTGATAATTTTAGGAATAGACCCTGGTAGTTATAATTGTGGGTATGGAATTATTCAGGTTGAGAAGAACAAGGTAATAGCTGCTGGATGTGGTATAATAAAAATTAGTCCTTCATTAACTTTGGCAGAACGTCTTGTTAAGATTTATGAAGATATGAATACAATTATTGAAGAAAACAAACCGGATATAGCTGCAGTTGAAACGATTTTTTATGGGAAAAACATCAAATCTGCTTTTACTCTCGGTCATGCTCGTGGGGTTATTCTGCTAGCCCTTGCTGGGAAGGGTATCGATATCGTTGATTTTACTCCCAGGGAAGTAAAGAAAGCTGTGGTTGGGAATGGCAATGCTTCCAAAGAACAGGTTGAATATATGGTTCAAAAGATTTTGAATTTGAAGCTTACTCATAAGTTAAAAGATGCTTCAGATGCACTTGCAGTGGCGCTTTGCCAGTTTAATAAGAAGAAATTTAGGATGTAATTATGTTCTCATATTTAAAGGGAATTCTCTCAAAAAAAGATCCTGTAACAATTGTTATAGACTGTAATGGTGTAGGATACGAAGTTAATATTCCACTAAGTACATTTGATAAATTACCTGATGTTGGAAATGAAGTAAAAATCCTGATTCATTACTCTTTTAATGAGGTTGATGGTGCTCGTCTTTTCGGGTTTTTAACTTCGGATGAGAAGGAATTATTCCGACATCTCATTTCGATATCTAAAATAGGACCCAAGCTTGGTCTATCCATTCTTTCCGGATTGTCAGTTGAAGACCTTATTCGTGCAGTTCAGAGAGG
>JAGLWO010000667.1 GCA_023133395.1 Candidatus Cloacimonadota bacterium
ATTTTATGGGAATAAAATATGATAAGGAAAAAAATAGAATTGCCAGAACCAGACATGCTGAATGTGACATAAGTTCAGAAGATTCAAAGGTGAAAATCTTTATTATTCCTACAGATGAGGAAAGGGTTTTTATAGAAGATGTGGTGGCACTTTATGAAGAAAGCAGAAGTGGAAAAATCAGGTATGTTTATCGGTTCCAAATGCCAGGTTACAGAAACTCACTTCGTGATGAAGAATTTGAGAAAGAATGTAAAAAAAATCCGAAACTCAGGAGGGTTGTAGCAAAGATACCTGGAACCTGATAGTATTCTTTGATTTATTATTTTTAGAAAAATATATTTTTAGAATTTTTTGTTTAATTTCTTTATTTGACAATTCAATCCGATTCCATGATTTGTAATTTTATTATGGAACAAAGGCTTGAATACAGGATATTTACATATTCCACATACATGAAACACAAGTTTGGAACAAGGGTGTTTCGGGTTGGACTCAGTACTGGAATAAAATGTCCTCACAGAATAAAAACCGGTGGTTGTATTTTCTGCAATCCAGAGACTTTCACTGGTGAATACCAGTCCCGGAATTTAAGTATTAAAGAACAACTTAAAGATGCTGTTCCGAGAATAAAAGAAAGCTGTGGAGACGTTAAACTTCTGGCATACTTCCAGGATGATACATCCACTGCTGGTGATATAGATTTCTTAAAGAAGAAATTTGAACAGGCAATTTCACATCCTGAGATTATCGGGCTTGTTACTTCCACCCGACCGGATTATGTGAATGATAAAATTGTAGAGCTTTTGTGTTCATTCGATGTCCCGGTGACTATAGAAATAGGAATGCAGTCTATTCATAACAAAAGTTTGGAATTCCTAAATCGTGGTTATACATTTAAAGATGTAGAAAAGGCAATTGAACTCTGTGGAAATGCAGGTTTAACGATAGGTGTTCATCTTATTATGGGAATTCCCGGAGAAAACTTTAATGATATGTTAGAAACAATTAAATTTGTTTCATCTAATAGGTATATTCATCAGGTTAAGTTTCATAACCTGGTTGTTTACAAAGGTACAAAGCTGGCAGATATGGTTGATGAAATCCCCTTGCTGAGTATTTCCGAATACATTGACGGTTTAGCGAAATTGCTTCCATACTTAAGAGGAGATATTGTTATCTCGCGGCTGTTTACTTCCAATATCGGAAGAACTCAGATTGCTCTTGGAGATTTTTTTGGCAATAAAACAAAATGGATGAACGAATTGAGGAAATATATCTACAAAAATAATATTGTTCAGGGTTCTGAAACAGAAGTCGAATATGATTATGAAAAGTACAAGAAGTAACGCAAAGCTACTGCTTTGCGAGTATGTGATGAGAAGGCTTAGAGACTGTGAGATAGTGAGATATGTAGATTTATGAAATGAATTTTTGTCTCTTTATTTAGATTGAAATTTATGGGAAATAACATTATAGAGCCAGGCGAAAATTGCACCACCGATCAAACCATCAAAAAAGCCCCAGACCAGTCCCATTAAACTCCCGGTAAAACTAATATTATAACCCCGATATATCTTCCCAATAAATGTTGCTTGATATGAAGACCCGTCAAACAAAATGATCCACCAGGTTATAAATAAAAGTCCTAATCCCCAGATCAAGCTACAAGTAAGTGCAAAAGCTTTCACATTTAATTTCATGTTTCCTCCATTAAAATTATTTAACTTTTTTCCAAGAATTCTTCCCATTTTGCTGTACTTTAGCAATTATTACTGATTTGCATTCTGGGTGAATCCAACATCTAAGTCTTCAAATAGTTTTTTAATATCTGGCTCAATATTTATCAGACCTACATCACCTTCTCTATAATGCTTTCTAATCAGATTGAAAAACTCTAAACTAATGTAGATTAACTCTCTAAGCTCATTTGGCGTAATATTAGCTTGTTTGTAAAGGTTTTTTTCATCAAACCTGATGTTAAGATGTGCAAAATAGTTACTTCGGAGGATGACTACTTTTTCCCATATGATTTGAGCTTTGTTAAACTTTTCTTCCAGTTGTATTAGCTCCTTTTTTGAGAATGTCCCTTCAATTTTAGCTAAGCTTAATAATTTTTTAAAATTATTTGTTTTTGAATTTGAATCGTAGAGCTTATACAAGGAGACAATTAATGTCAGAAAGTAGGATCTAATGGAAGTATTGAAGAAAAGTATGTATCTGTTCATGGTATTATTAAGTTTTGGTCGTTCTGGTCCAGATAATTTCCACCAAAAACAGTAATTATAATGTGCATCATGGATTATCTCTAATAACGGATTCTTATTGTGTCTAACTAGTGACCTTAAATTACTCATTTACTTCACCAACACCATCTTCCTAACTTTCTGGTAATCACCTGCTTCCAATTTGTAGAAATAGATACCTGAACTTACTTGTTTATCATTAGTGTCCATTCCATCCCACACAACCAAATGCTGACCAGCTGAAAGCTGATCGTTTATTAACTGTTTAACTTTTTGTCCTTTGATGTTGTAGATATTGAGTTCAACTTTAGATTCTTGGAGAATAGAATATTGAATTGTTGTTTGTGGATTGAACGGGTTGGGGTAGTT
>JAGLWO010000668.1 GCA_023133395.1 Candidatus Cloacimonadota bacterium
GTGTCTTTGTGCCTTAGTGGCTACTCTTTTGCCTTTTCAACCAACAAGGACCAAAGACGCCAAGTTTAAATAATTTAGTTCTAATTTACTATAATTTTTATAATAAACTGAATTCATTTTTAAAATCCATCCTATCCTCAATTTTATTTTGAAATAACTTCTCCTTAGTGTCTTTGTGCCTTAGTGGCTACTCTTTTGCTTTTTTCAGCTCTTCCAGAAACTGTTGACCCTCTTTAGTTTCCAGGTCACATCTTAAGCATAGTTTGCCTTCTTTTACTGCCTGTTCTTCGTCAAATCCAAGTTCAACTTCTCCAAAATTAGACTTTCTCTCATCAATAGATAAGTGTGGCATTGTTTGTGATCTTATTTCCTGTAATTCTTCTTCAGAAAGTTCAAGCGGCTCTATGTATTTAGAAGGTCTGTTAAGTTTATATACTCTTTTCACATCCTCACCCTTCAGGAATTGTTCAATCGATTCTGATGCTATTTTTCCAGCAGCGATAGCCTGAATAACTGTGTCTGAAGCCATAACAATATCCCCGCCAGCAAAAATGCCATCCTGTGTTGTCTGCAATGTCTCCGGATCAACTACAATATTACCGCCTTCTGTAACCTGGAGTTCTGTTCCCTTATCAAGGAAAGAAGTATCCGGATATTCACTGATAGCAACAACTAAGTTATCAAGTTCTGCAACAAATTCTGACCCTTTAATAGGTATTGGTTTTCTCCTTCCTGATGTATCCACATCACCCAGTTCCATTTTAACAAATTCACAACCTTTAAGGATTCCATTTTCAGAGATTATTTTTGTAGGAGAAGTTAAGAATTTTATCTCAATGCCTTCTTCAAGTGCAGCATCTATTTCTTCCTGATAAGCTGGCATTTCATTAATTGTTCTTCTATAATAAATAGTAATCGTTTCGGATAATCCCTTTCGTAATAATGCTCTTGCAGCATCAACAGCTGAATTTCCCCCACCTACTATTCCAACTCTTTTACCTATATTTACTTCTCTATCCATATTGATATCTTTCAATACTTCCAGACCATATAATACTCCTTTTGAATCTTCACCCGGAATACCCAGTTTCCACGATTGATGACCTCCAGTTGCAATAAAAATCGCTTTGAAATTCTGATCATAAAGTTCTTGTATGGTAAAGTCTCTTCCTAGCTCTTTTTCAGTTTGAATTTCAAAACCGGAACTTTTTATAAATTCCAAATCCGCATTAAGGATTTCCCTTGGTAATCTGAATTTAGGGATTGCCGTTGTTAGCATTCCACCGGCGACAGATAATTTTTCAAAAACAGTTGCCTGATATCCTTTTTTTGCCAGGTAGAATGCACAGGTAAGACCAGCAGGACCCGAACCTATTATCGCCACCTTTTCTTTATTTTTGTCTACAGCAGAATCAGTTTTCAAACATAAACCGTGTTTTAATCCATAGTCCGTTACAAATCTTTTCAATCCTCTGATTGCAACGGGTTCCCCAGCATCACCTGCACGGCATTTAGATTCACAAGGATGATGACAGACACGAGCAACAACAGATGCAAAGGGATTTTCTTTCTTTATAACATCCAGAGATTCTTCATATCTTTTCCTGGCTATAAGAGCAATATACAAAGGAGCTTCTGTATCTATCGGACAGGTATGTTGGCAGGGAGATGAAATAATATTTTTACAAACTGCTGCTTCACATCTTTTTTTGTTTATATGATCAAGATATTCCTGTCTAAAATATCGGAGAGTGGATAATACTGAATTGGGTGCAGTCTGCCCCAGACCGCATAAAGACGTATCTTTAATCACATAAGCTAATTCCTCGAGAGTTTCCAGATCTTCTTCTTTGC
>JAGLWO010000669.1 GCA_023133395.1 Candidatus Cloacimonadota bacterium
CCAAACTTTGCCTGATAGGTTTTTCCGCATACTTCCAGACATTATCATCAGCAAATACGTAAATTGTCTGTTGATGTCCCCAGGATATTGGTTTGCCCGGATCGATCATCTTCCCGGAAGCTTTGTACCTGTCTTCTCTACTGGAGCAACCTGTAATTATAACTAAAAGGAAGAAAAGGATAAGAATTTTTCTAATCATCTTTTTCCCTTTTTCGATTTGTCTTTTTATTCGCAGTAAAAAGATAACTTAATCCGGATAGAATGGTTATAAAAGCAATAATCCAGAATAAAATTTGGAAGCCACTTCTAATTTGAGTATTATATTTGGTGACTAATGTAGAGAGTACTGTATAATAGACTAAAGCAAAAATGATACCTAACATTTGAAAAACAGTCTTTACCTTACCCCAGACGTTTGCCGGGATATAGATTTTTCTTCTTACATAAAAATTTCTTAATAAAGATACAAATACTTCCCTGCAAAGAATAATATAAACAATATAAATACTCACGAGCTTAATAGGTGGTAAAGCTATTGCAACCAGGGCAATCAAAATCAGAAGTTTATCTGCTACGGGGTCCATTATTTTACCAAAATTTGTGATAACCCTGAACTTGCGTGCAAGTAAGCCATCAAAATAGTCAGTGATACTGGCGAAAGTGAATACTATCATTGCCCAGAAAATACTTCTGTCTGATCTAATAATGAACATTAACCAGAAGAGGATGGGAACGGAAACTATACGAATTATTGTTAGTAGATTTGGGATATATCTTTTCATCAGATGTTTTTTCCCAAGGATATTCTGGTGATGAGCGTGCTGAGCAGCAGAGTTCCAAATTCAATCCCAAATAATCTGTAATCGATTTCAATGTTCAAATACTTGAAATAGCAAGCAATGAAGTAAGCTCCAACAGTCAGAATTATCGGGACCAGGCAAATCCAGAGCGAATTCAGGGTAAATTGCTTTCTTCTGAGACTTCTGCTACCACCGGAAGACCTGAAAACGTTCCAGTATTCATTGCTTTTCATTTCAAAGTGGATTCTTAGAAAGATCGATATAAATAATAAGAACACTATAAAAATCCCGTTTCCAGCATAGTAAGCTTTCGTAAGAAGCTCAATCTTCCTGCGATTGATCTTCCAGAGGTTGTGGTTGTAGTCTGAAATTATATTTCTATATTTGTCTGAAATGAGTTTTTCAAGTTCAGTTTTTTGTTGAGTTTTAAAGTTCTGTCCTTTGAAGTATATTTTCATAATACAAGGCAGTGTGTAAGATTCAAGAATAGCTTTGGCTTGTTCCAGACCATAATTACTCATTATTTTTTCTGCTACAGTTGAATCACACTCAACCTTAGTTTCTTTTATATAATCGAATCTGTTAATTTCCAGATTTAATGAATCTAATGTATTTATATTCTTTGAGAAAAGTATCATTGGAATTGATGAAATCTTTTCTTCAAAAATCTGCTTCTGATAATTATATCCGAGATGCAATAAATTCCAACCCA
This sequence comes from Candidatus Cloacimonadota bacterium, assembly GCA_023133395.1. Taxonomy (GTDB): domain Bacteria; phylum Cloacimonadota; class Cloacimonadia; order Cloacimonadales; family TCS61; genus JACNIV01. The sequence continues at coordinate 1,513 of JAGLWO010000669.1, forward strand.
CAAGAATTATTACAATTATAACTATTTGGAGGAAGATTCCTTTTCTCACAGTTTCACCATTCGCTTATCCTGGACTTTGTATACAAGTTCAAA
>JAGLWO010000067.1 GCA_023133395.1 Candidatus Cloacimonadota bacterium
GAAACCAAAACCTCTACCATATCCTCGACCAAAACCATATCCATATCCCATTCCACGACCGAATCCACCACGACCTCCAACTGGATTGGCAAATCCGGGAACATCATAACCGGCACAATAACCGGCAGCCCTTCCTGTCATTGGTCCCATTCCTCCAGGACCTGTTCTGTCACCTCTTGGCATAATTACCTCCTTCCTCTATGTTGTCCTCTACAACATCTTCCATGACCAAACCCTCCTGCTAAGTCCAATAAATTTACTGAACCACAAACAGGACATTTGGTCATTTCGTTTTCAAAATTGGTTTTGAACATATGTCCACAATCAAGACATCTAATTATGTTTCCTCTGAAATGTATATTACCACCTTCAATAAATAACTCTTTTCCTTCAACTAAGAAATCAGCCATTTTTTTTCTTGCTTTTTCTACCAAACGAGTAAAAGTAGAGCGTGATATTTCCATCTCATTTGCAGCTTCAGAATGCTCCATTCCTAAGTAATCAGCTAATCTAATTGCTTCATATTCATCTATAGTAAGTGGAGCCTGTTCCAATATATAACTTCGCATACCCACTGGTTTAAATCGTGTGTAAATTGGTGGTTCATGTACAATCCTTTCCTTTTTTGGTCGAGACATATTTATTCCTTTTCTAAAATTCCAAAGACAATATAATGCACATATGTGCAAAAGTCAAGTTAAAAATAAAAAAAAAGACGGATTCATAAATCCGTCTCCTCAATCCTAATTTCTAAAGTTTTACAGTTCTAATTCTTCTTTAACTTTTTTGATGATTTCGTAATTTTCTTTTACGATGTTATATTCTTCTTTTTTCATTTCTTCTTCCAATTCTGTAATACTTTTTTCAATATTTTCAATTTGTTCTTCCAAGTTCTTTTTCTCTTCTTCGGTGAGTGTATTATTTAAAGCTTTTTTAAGCTCATCACGAGATGCTTTTGTTTGTTCGTAAAAGGATTTTGTCATTTCATATCCAACTCCAACTGCTGCAGCATAAGTAATCACTGCAGAGAGTTTGGAATATTCATCAAAAGGAATATCCATTTCTTTGGATATGATATCTTTCAGGTCTTTTCCAGCCATGCTTGCTTCTATAGCAGCCATTGTAGCTATCTGGAAATGAATATCTGGGTATTTGTCGTTTAATTTCTTTACCCCAGAATAGAATTCTTTAACCTCTTTTTCGGTTAATTTCACTTTTTCGATATCAATATTTTCGAGACCTTTGGCAACTTCTGCAACATCGCCTGCAGTTTCAGCAAATTGTTTAACTGCATCCATTGTTTCTTTTGCTTCTTTTAGTTTTCCGCACGCAGATAATAAAACAATACAAATTACAAAAATTAATAATTTTTTCATTTAGTCCTCCATTTGTTTTTTATTATTTTTTATGGGAAGGTTATTTGTTCATGATAACCATCAACTTTAGCACGATAGAAGATTCCATTCTCCCAGAGTAGACCTTCACCTTTATTCCCGTATTTTATGCCGGTATCCACAGGGATTAATTTATCTTTGAAAAATGGATTGATAAAGTCCCGGGTTGTATGACCCACAACGATTGAAGTAACATGTAATTCTTTGATTATTTCCAGAAAGTCATCCATCTTTATTTGTTGAGAGGTTTTGGTATCTTCAAAGTAACCACGATACCAGAGAGGTCCATCGTTACCAAAGAGAAAATTCAAGTATTCACTATACTTAATTTTATCAGATGGAGAATCAATATTTATGCGGATACGATTATTTATGTCCCTGATATTATAATCTCTATAAGTAACACGTGGATGAATACCTGCATGTACAAACATAATATCATTAATTTTAATTATTGTGTGTTTTGAACGCAACCAGCGACCAAATTCGGAGTATACAACAAAGAGTTTGGTAACGTCCATTTTCATTATGTCAGCTACTTTTTTATACTTATCGTGCACATAGCGAATATCTCCCTGCATCACCATAACCTCGTGATTTCCAAGAAGGTAATGAACTTTTCCTCTCCATTGTTCAGCCTGTATTTCTAATTTGTGGATTAGCCAGAGACATTCTGTAACTTTCGATCCACGATCTAAGACATCACCCAAAATAACAAGGTGTCCATTTCCCCAAGCCCAATCTAAATTTGTATCGATTACTCTGTTACCCTGGAGGATTTCTACAAACCTATCATATTGTCCGTGAATATCGCTAAGTACAAATATCTTTGAAACATCTGAATAACTACTCGGATA
>JAGLWO010000670.1 GCA_023133395.1 Candidatus Cloacimonadota bacterium
GGTTTGCCTGATATTGTTTTTAATTTGTCTTTTAGATGCTGGGCATCCCAGATATGATAGAGGAATTTCTCAGAAAACTTCATATATAACTCCAGCCGTTAATTTATTTACCGCCAATAAACGCTAATACTAACCGCCAATAAACGTTAATATTATCAGCCAATACACGCTAATATTTGCTAATTTACTGTTAACTATTATCTTACTTTTTCTAATATGATTCTTTCCCATTGTATTTTCGGATGTTTAAAATTTATTATTAATCCAACCTTTATTCCTGAAATTCTTAAATAATTTATCAATTGCCCTCTATGTTCATCAATTATGGATTCAACTATTTTTGCTTCAACTATTACTTTATTTTCAACAACCAGATCAGGTATAAATTCATCTACTTTATGATTTTATAATAAATTGGATAACTCATTTGCTGTGAATACGATAGATTTTGATTTTCAAATTCCACACATATTGCTTTCTCACATGTTTTTTCTCTAAAGCCATGACCGATTTTATTATGTATGGAGATTGCACATCCGACGATTTTGTAAACAAGTTCTTTTTCTAATAGTTCAGTCAAAATTCTTCCTTTTCTGCAACATCTAAATTAAGAGAAAAAAATATTTATGTTAATTTATATTCATTCGCGTTCATTAGCGGTTCAATATTCTTTTTACTTCTTCAGCAATAGCCAGAGAGCAGGTTAAGCCAGGGGAATCTATTCCTATCAAATTTATAAAGTTAGGAAAACCTTCTTCAGATTCTTCTTTAATATAGAAATCCCTGAAATCATCATCGGGTCCCTGTAGTTTCGGACGAATACCGCAATCATCCAAGCTCAGATGCTCTTTATCAATTTTTATATATTTAATTATTGAATCATAAAAGGCATCTTTGTGTGTATCATCCATTGAGTAATTTAATTCGTTAATATAATATGCATTAGGACCAAACCGTGCTTCTTCATTTAAATTGATAGTGAGATGAATTCCTAGAGAAATTCCTTTTGGATCTGGAAGAGGATAGATTAGATGTTTAATATCCTTAACTTTAGTTGTTTTGTAATACTCACCTTTACACCAGTGAAGTTGCAGGTTTGCTGCTTTTATATTTATTCCTAACATCTCAGCTATCTTGTCAGAAAACAGTCCTGCACTATTTATGAGGATATTAGCTTCAAAAAGCTCTCCATTTGAGAAATTTACAATATATCCATTCTCTGATTTTTTAATAGAAATCACTTCCATATCATAAACGATAAAGGCATCATTGCTTTCTGTTTCTTTCTCTAATTTCTGCATGAATTTGTGTGTATCGAAGACACCCGTAGAATTCACTTTTAATGCTTTTATGGCTGTGATTTGCAATTCAAGTTTTCTACATTCGATTTCATCAATAATTTCAAGTCCTTTCACATTATTCTTTTCGCCATTCTCTTTCAACTTATACAATTCGGGCAATTCATCTTCACTTGTAGCAACTACCAGTTTACCGCACTTCTGATAAGGTACTCCATTCTTTTCACAAAAATCATAAAGGAGTTCTACACCCAGAACACAGAGTTTAGCTTTAAATGTATTCTGGGGATAGTAAATCCCGGAATGGATAACCTCGCTATTTCTACTGCTGGTATGCCTTCCAAATGATTCTTCCTTCTCAACAACAACCACATCTTCAAATTCCTTAGAAAGAGCTCTGGCGATCGAAAGTCCTATAACACCTGCACCGATAATAAGAACATTGACTTTTTCCATTTTATAACCTGTTTATGTTATTTCTATATTATCTATCAACCTTGTATTTTCAATTATTGCAGCAACTAAAATCCTGCATCCTTTTTTCAATTCGTAAAGATGTTCAAGTGTATATGAATCAACAATTTCAATATAATCAACAACACCTTTGTTATTTTCTATCAAATCTGCTATTTCAGCGATTATTTTATTTGAAGTAAATACTTTCTCATTGTATCTTTTTTGAGCCAGCAGAAGTGATTTTTGAAGGCAGAGAGCATTTTTTCTTCCCTGTTTAGATAAATATTTATTTCTGGAACTCATAGCGAGTCCATCATTTTCTCGTATGATAGGACATCCGATAATTTTCGTTCTGAAATTCAGGTCTTTTACCATTTGTTTCAAAACAACCAGTTGCTGAAAATCTTTTTCTCCCATATACATGAAATCGGGGTCAATGATATTCATAAGCTTTGCAACAACTGTAGTAACCCCCCTGAAGTGTGTTGGCCTGGATTTACCGCATAAGATCTGGGTAATTTTTTCTACATTAACCCAAGTTTTATAACCATCAGGATACACTTCATTTTCTGTTGGTAAGAAAATGTAATTGGCATTAAGTTCAGAAAGCAGCCTAATATCTCTATCGATATCCCTTGGATATTCGTCCAGATCCTCATTTGGACTGAATTGAGAAGGATTAACGAAGATACTGACCACAACAACATCAGTTTCTTTTTTTGCAACTCTAACCAGACTCAAATGACCTTCATGTAAGTAGCCCATTGTTGGAACAAATCCAATAGTACCTTTTATTTCCCTGCTAATCTTTGCCATTTCATTAGCTGTTTTTACAAGTATAGGTTTCAAATCAGATCTCTTTGAACTTAAGGTTTTTATTATCTTCGATAACTATTACTTTTGGTTTATGGTCTTTGATCTCTTTTTCATCCAACTGACAGTAGTTTACGATTATTATCTTATCACCGATACTTACCAGTCTTGCAGCTGCACCATTTAGACCAATAATTCCGGAACCTGCTTTTCCTTCAAAAATATAGGTGGCAAACCTGTTTCCATTACTGATATTATAAATTTCTACTTTCTCATGCAGTTTCATTCCTGTTGCTTCTAAAAGTTTTTTATCTATAGTTATGCTTCCAACATAGTTCAAATCTCTGAATGTCACATTAGCTCGATGGATTTTCGATAAAAGTATTGTTCTCAGCATTTATCCCCCAATTTAATAATATTTTTAAATCAATGAAATTTTAAATATCTTTTTTGTAAACTTTTTTAAATTTAGTTCTCTGGATTGGTCCAACTCAAAGCGATTTTTTTACCTTTTGTTTCATTAACGGTTTGAAGAAGTACTGCACCAACTATAAAAAATAGCACTATTGATAAAATCGCCCATCTTTGATTACCGGTTATTCTTGATATTTCGCCATAAATCAATGGACCCATAATTGAAGCTAATCTTCCTGTAACAGAGTAGAATCCAAAAAATTCTGCCATTTTATCCTGAGGTGTAAGAAGAACAAGCATAGACCTGCTACTTGATTGACTTGATCCGATGGCAATCCCAGCAAGCATTCCTACAAGATAAAATTCATTCACATTGTTACAGAGAAATGCCCACACAACTACTCCTATCCATATAAGAAGAGTTATGGAGATGGTTCTCTTTGCACCAATTTTATCGAGAATATATCCGAAAACAAAAGCACCGATCATCGAGGTTAAATTCGCAATAATGAAATATGTAATCAGCTGCTTTTCATTCATTCCAAAACGTGTAGCACCATAGATTGCAGCGAAGCTGATGACAATAATAATCCCATCATTATAAACAAGATAGCTGATTATATACTTTACAAGCTCCTTAAAGTGTCTGATATTTCTTATTGATGTTCTGATTCTTCCAAATGCAGTTTTAAAATAATTTGTTCTTTTCGATGGTTTTTTAATTTCTTTGAGAAGCAAAAAAGTGGGAATGGCAAAGAATCCAAAGAAAAAAGCAACAGCAGGGAAAACAAGTCTTATCCATTTATTATGAACCAAGGGCAGGATCAAAAGCAATGCAATCAATCCCCCAATATACCCAACAGACCATCCCCAACCGGAAACCTTACCTATATCCTTCCTGTGAACAATATCTGGCAGAAGTGCATTATAAAATACATTCCCACTGTTAAATCCAAAATTAGCGATAATGAAAAATAACATTCCTGTGAAAATATTCCCGGCTTTTACAAAATATAAAAGGGCAGTGAAAATAACAGTGAGATATGTCATATAAAACAGAAATTTTTTCTTAGCTCGAGAAAAATCTGCAACAGCTCCGAAAATTGGGGCAGTAATTGCTACCATAAGCATGGAAATACTGACAGCTCTCCCCCATAATGCAGTTCCCACTTCCCCTTGATTCACAACAACATTTTTAAAATATACACTATAAATAACAGTTACAATGATAGTTGTAAACGAAGAATTGGCAAAGTCATACATCAACCAGCCAGTAATATTTTTATTTAATCTCATTTACTATTCCCCAGATCAATCTCGGGTAATCTAAAATTCTTATAAATTTCAATATTGGGGGTTGTAATAAATATCTGGTGGGTTCTTTCCAGCATTTGCAAAATTCTTTCAGCTCTATATTTATCCAAATCAGATAGAACATCATCGAACATGAGAACAGGGGTGTCACCATCCATTTGAGCAATCAGGTTCGCTTGCACCAGTCTGGCAGCTATAGCCAGCGAGCGTTTTTGTCCATGTGAACCAAAATTCCGGGCAGGATGTTCGTTAATTAGAAATTCTATATCATCCAGATGTGGACCAGCTAAGCTTCTCTCCTGCTGAATTTCCTGATCTTCAATCTTTTCCAGATGTTCAAATAGACTCTCCTGAATATCTGAACCAGAAACAGGGAAAGAATATTTGTAATTAATATTTAGTTTTTCCTTTTGACCACTGATATTTGAATAATAACCAATAAGGATTGGAATGAATTTCTCAAGATATTTCAAGCGGAATTTAATGATCTCAACTCCATATTTTACGAACTGCTCGTCCCAGGTTTTTTTTTCTGAACGTTCAAATTCAGTTTTTAATAAAGCATTTCTCTGCTTTAAAATGCGACTATAGATTCTTAATAATTCAATGTATTCATAAGAATATTGAGAAGTTGCCTGATCTATGAAATTTCTTCGAAATGAAGGAGCACCTCCAATTATGGCAATATCCTCAGGTGAGAAATAGACAACTTTTAGATATTTGTAAAGTTCACTTGTCTTCAATACATTTGTTTTATTAATTCTTATTATTTTCTTTGATTTATCAACAGCTGTTTCGAAAGAATATTTTCTGTTTTTAAAATTAAATGTTCCTTCAATACGAAAAAAATCTTTTGAGAAACTTATTAAATCCGTATCATGATTAGTTTTGAAAGATTTCCCAAAAGCAATATATGACATAGCCTCCAGAAGGTTGGTCTTTCCTATTCCATTTTTACCATGGATCAGAGCACCTTCCGGTTCAAAATTTATTTTAAGTCCAGCAAAATTGCGATAGTTAATTAATTTTAAAAATGATATTTCCAACTAAACTAACCGAAGCGGCATTAATAAAAAGCGTGCTGTGTATCTCTCATCTTCATCTGTATTGAAGAAGAGTGCCGGTTCATTCGATTTTCCCATACGAATCTCGATATTTTCAGATTCTACCACATTAAGAATTGAATTTAAATACCTATAATTGAAGGCAATTATAAGAGGTTCTCCGGTATATTTGAAATCTTCAAGATTTTCAGTTGCTTCTCCTTCTTCACGCTTTGCACTATTGATAGAAAGTGTATCACTAGTAACGTCAAACTTAACTTTGAATGTATCTTCCGATGCTAAAAGAGAAACCCTTCTTACTGCATCTTTCAGCATGTTCTTTTTAATTACCAAAATATTAGTGTTGTTTGTTGGTATGGCTTTGGTGTAATCCGGGAACCTGCCCTCGATAATATGAGTGAAAATCGTGTAATTTCCATAAGCAAACATTACCCTGTTAGATTCAATGAGAACGGATATTTTTGGAATATCTTCTGAAATAACCTTATCTAAGAAAAGTAATCCTTTAGTAGGAATTACCTGTTCAACAGATTCAGGTATATCAATCTGATTATTAAGCTTAAATTCAGCGATTTTCTTTCCATCTGTAGCAACCATTAATTGATGATCGGAATTCATTTTCCAGAAAATACCTGTGAATATTGGTCGATTAATTTCCGTAGAAACGGCAAAATGTGTATTATCGACCATTTTCTTGAACATCTCAGCATCAAGCTCGATAATATTCGAAAGATCTTTTTCAGGTATCAAAGGAAACTGACTACTTTCTGCACAGAGCAGATTGAATTTAGAAAGTTCACAATGAATTTTTAAAACATCTTCTTCTACAAGAAAATGAACTACTGAATCTGGTAGAGAATTAATAATCTCGTTCAAATTTCTAGCAGAAACAGCGACTTTTCCACCTTCAGGAATATTTGCTTCAAATTCGACTACCACAGTTATTTCCAGATCTGTAGCGGTAAATTTCAGAAGGTTGCTTTTGTCATCTGCTTCAACTAGATAATTTGTCAGGATAGGCATAGTATTCTTACCTGGTACAATGTTATAGAGAAACTGAATATTGGATTGAAGATCGAGTTTTTCAATTGAGAATTTCATAATTTCCTCTTTCTATTGTATTTTATATTGTCACAAATAAAAACAGATAAAAAAAAAGCAAGAGTTTTTTCACTCTTGCTTTATAAAAACCATTAAAAATTACTTAACAGCTTCTTTGAGTTTTTTCCCAGCTTTGAATACAGGAACTTTCCTTGCAGGAATTTGAATTTTAGCTTTAGTTTGAGGATTAACTCCTGTACGAGCTTTTCTTTGGTTAACTTTAAATGTACCAAATCCAACTAATGATACTTTGTCACCTTTTTCCAATGCGAGTGTAATACCATCGATAACAGCATTTAAAGCAATGTTTGCAGCTTTTTTGGTTACACCAGCTTCTGCAGCAATTTTACCAACTAAATCTTGTCTGTTCATGAACTTTCCTCCTTTATTTTAATGGCCTAAAAAACATAAATTAGAATTTCGATTCATCTAATATCTTGTCAACAAAAAAATCTCTAAACCTGCATTTTTAGAGGTATATTCGACATTTTCATCAGAATTTTTTAACTGCGAAATTAAACACTCTCAATCTGTAACCTATTGATATTAAAGATTTTAAGCTTCCTCACTATTAACACTTATATCAAATAATATATAAGAAAAAAAAATTGCAAAAAAATCTACAAATTATTGGTTTATTCATATGTCATACGATTATTAAATCTCCTTTTTAATCCCTAATAATTCATAGATTTTTATAGAAATAGATTTACCCTTTACTTTTGCTTCATCGATAAAATTGGAGATAATACTATCTTTTACCAGTTGGTATGTACTATCACTTATGATGATATTATTTTTAGTTTTATAATCCCTGGTCAATGCTTCGACCCTTGCTCCCGCATTCATATTATCACCAATTGCAGTATAATCGAATATTTGTTCTGATCCAAGATTTCCAACTGTTAATAAACCACTATTTATACCAATTCCCATTTCAAAAGGATCTCTTTTTTCAGCTTTCCATTTCTCATGTAATTCATTAAGTCTTTCACGCATTTCCAAAGCTGCTTTACAGGCCCAGAATGCGTGATCTTCCAGATCGACAGGTGCACCGAAAATCGCTATGATTTCATCTCCAACAAATTTATCCAATGTCCCTTTGTTCCTGGTAACGATTTCCACCATTTCTGTAAGATATTCCCGCAGGATATCAACAGTCTCTTTGGGGGAATGGCTTTCAGTGTAAGGAGTAAAAGAAACAATGTCTGAAAAGAGAACAGTTAATTCCTTCTGTATTCCACCATATTCGAGTTTCTTGGGGTCTTTTATGAGTTCATTCACTAACTCCGGTGATATATATTGACCAAATGCCTGTTTAATAAACTTTCTTTCCTGTACTGTTTTGATGTATTGGAATACAAGACCAACAATGTACACAATTATTATCAATACTGGTATCTCTACAATGGGAACAATTAAGTTTTTACTTCGGAAAAGATAATATGAAAAAATCAGATAACCTATAATTAAAAAAACAGTCAGAAATATTGATAATGCTGGCTTAAAATTAGAATAAATAAAGAACAAAATAAAAGAAACCAAAAAGAAAAATATTAGATACTTTATAAATGAGAATTCTGTTAAGTAATCCTTTTGTAGAGCCATTTCTATAAAGCTTGCATGAATCTCCACACCAGCCATTAATTGTTTATCTTCAGTAAAGAAAGGAGTATGATGTGTATCATGGAACTCTACTGAAGTAAGTCCAACCAAGACTATTTTATTTTTGAAATTTTCAGCTAAGTCGTAATACTGGTTTAGCTCGGTTTCAAGTTCCATTTCAAAAGCAGTTGTAAACGTGGAGTCATCGATAACATCTGCATAATCGTAGGTGCTGAATGTTCGGCTGGGTCCGTAGTAATTTATTAAAGTACTCTTTGAACTAACCTTGGGAATGTAATTACCACCTATCTTAAAGTAACCGGGATAATTCTTTACCTCTTCATCAATGTTAACAAGTTCATAACAATTTGCGAGTGATAACACACCAATTGATAATTTTATTTGTTTTCCTCTTTTCTGAAAAAGTTCATACCTTCTAACAAAACCATCACCATCAGCGGAGATGTTTACTGTTCCCCATTGCACACCTTTCTGGGTTATGAGTTTTATGGGAGAGAGAAGTTGTTCTCTGGTTGAATAATTATAAATAGTCTTAATTAGTTTTCCTGCAAGTATTACATTCTTATATCTCCCTGCTGTTCTTGCCAGTAATTCATCAGCAGCAGGATTGGTCTTCTCAGTAAATTCAATATCAAAAATTAT
>JAGLWO010000671.1 GCA_023133395.1 Candidatus Cloacimonadota bacterium
TATATCTTGCCAAAGGCAGTCTTCCGGAACTGGTGGAAACCGAAGAAAATGAAATAGTGAAACCCATCTACAGCTTGAATATCTATCCCAATCCGTTTAATCCGACAACAACGATTAAATTTACCACCGAGAACACCGAAAAAAACACCGAATTAATTATCTATAATATTAAAGGACAGAAAGTGAAACGCTTGAAAATTGGAAATTCTGAATTGAAAGTTGGGCAAATAGTCTGGAACGGGACAGATGATTCAGGAAAATATGTGAGTTCCGGTGTTTATTTTTGCAGACTGAAAGTGAATGATAAAAGTAAAATAGTTAAGAAGATGGTGTTGGTAAAATAAACAGGTGGTAATATGAAAACATTATCTATTGCTTTTTTAATATTATCTTTATCCAGTTTTTCATTTTCTACTATTATAAATGTTCCAGATGATCAGCCAACAATACAAGATGGGATTGATGTAGCAGTGAATGGTGATACTGTTCTTGTTCAGCCAGGAACATATGTAGAAAATATCAACTATAATGGAAAAAACATTACTGTGGCTTCCTTATTCCTTACGACTCAAGATACAACCTATATTTCACAGACAATTATTGATGGAAACCAGAACGGAAGTGTTGTAACTTTTGAAAGTGGAGAAAATTATACTGCTGTTCTATCAGGATTTACTATTACAAATGGGCAAGGTAGCGGTTCTGGACTGAATTTTACAGGAGGTTTATTATGAGAACGAAAATAGTTCTTTTCATTCTAATTATATTTGTATATCTGTTTCCCCAATTCAATGAACCAATACACATAAACGAAGAATATCCTTATGTGAAATTTTCCGGTCAGCAAGGCTGTAAAGTTATTGGTGAAAATGCATACCTGGCTTATAGACAAATAATTTATAACCAAGAATATATCATCTTCTCCAAAAAGACCAGTAACGACTTTATAACACATACTGTTGTTGATACATTGCACGAATTTTTTCCCCGCTTTTCCGAACCTGTACTCGATATCCTATCGAATGGAAATATTTTAGTGGTTTATACAAAAGAGATGCCACCAAGTTATTCTCTGTTAACCAGGGCAATCTCAACTGATGATGGAGAAACATTTGAGAAAATGGATATTGCCATTGATGCTTTTGGAAAACCTATGATAGTGTGCCATAATGATATTATAGAGATCTGTTACTCAAAAAAGTATGTAACTCGACCTAATAGAAACTCTCTGGCAGAATATCAGCATTTTACTGAATTTGAGGAATCTGAAAACGCAGATGGTGGAGCTGCTGCAGCGATGATGTTTTTCAGGGGATTTGACGAGCTCTGGGGTCCAGTTCACTCCAATGATAATATATGGATTGGGAATATTGGTGGTTGGCCTATTTTCCACGATATGGTAACTACTGCCAAACGGATAATGGATATAGCAACAGGTGCACCTGCTGTACAAAGTGCACCTATGGATCAAATTTTCCTGGGAGGTTGGGAAGAAGAAGTTTTCCCGCTAATGCATACTGGAGCTGATTTAATCCGAGCTAATGGTATCCCGCTTGGTGGTCCAAGTACGGATATTGTATATGTAAAACTTGGTGATGGGAGTTTTGAATGTATGTTTGGTAATATTGTGGAAACTGGAGTGGATACTTTTGCGGTTTACAGTTGGTTCCCCCACAATGCTGCTACAGCTATTGCTGTTATCAATGCAGGCGGAAACTGGTACGAAGATTCAGACCATATTTATACAAATCAAATTACAATGTATGATACTATTTGGACTCCAGGTCCAAGTTTTCCTGTTAATAATCAATCTG
>JAGLWO010000672.1 GCA_023133395.1 Candidatus Cloacimonadota bacterium
GGTTGGTTATTTTCATCAGTTCCGTCCCAGACAATTGAAGATTGAATATTGAATATTGAAAATTGCCTGATCTTCTGACCTTTGATATTAAAGATTTCAATAACCGGATTTGCGATATTAACAGGTAAATCGTAACTAATTGTAGTTATAGGATTGAATGGATTGGGATAATTTCTCAGAGTTAATGACACTCTGTATATTCTTTCATCATTGGAAGAAGGATTCAACATAAGTTGCAAGGAATTATACAGATTCAATCGACCACCGGATACAGTAATCGTATCGAGCGCAGCTATCACATCTACTCCTTCCAGGATATAATCCTTCATTAGAAGAGCTACCTCTGCCGGTTCCTGTTGATACTGTTCAAGCAATTCCTCGCTGGCTGCTGAGAAGAGAAGCGCAATTGCTCCTGTTACGTGTGGAGTTGACATTGAAGTTCCAGTTTTATAGCTGTATGAGTTATTATAGTTTGTAGAGTAGATACTTGTTCCGGGAGCTCCGAGATCAATTGTGACCAGCCCCCAAGCTGCTGAGCTGTTCTTTTCGTCTGTTGAGGTCGTGTTTGTTACTGTAATAAGATAGTCACTATCACATGCAGTGGGCATATCACCGACTTCATCAACATTGACGCTAATATTCATAGTAGCTCCAGTACTCAGGACTCCAATTATACCCAGGGAATCATATATCGCACACCAGAGAGGAAAGTTTGCAGGGTTACCATAATTAACTCCAAAAGAAGCATTTGTGGCAACTACAAAAGCACCGTGTTCACCATTTGTCTCATTATATATTGAACGCATTTCCAGAACATATCCATAAGCTTCCACTACAATAGATTCCGTTCCGGATGAGCCGGCGATAGGCATAACTTTGGCATTCCAATTCACCCCGCTAACGCCCAATGTATTATTCCCAACAGCACCAGCAATACCGGAAACATGAGTGCCATGGCTATGCGAGGGTATATTCCCAGTGCTGTTATAAGCATTCCATCCATCATAATCATCAATATAACCGTTCTCATCATCGTCTATGCCATTTCCGGGAATCTCTTCATAATTCTTCCATAAACTTAAATCGCCATGATTCAGATCACACCCTCCATCGATGATAGCTACAATTAGTGTATCTCCTAGAATTGTTACTCCTCCGGTGGTAATATCCCAGGCTTCAGGTGCATCAACATCAGCATCGAAGAGTCCACCTGTTTGCCCAGTGTTATGAAGCCCCCACTGCAAATCGAAAGAAGGATCATCAGGAAATATCTCGCGCTCCTCCACGAAATGATTGAATTGAGCTTCTCTAACTAATGGATGATTCTTTACTGATATCAGGACATCTTCATCAGATATCCGTCCCGAACTAAACTCAAAAAGCCAGATATTCATTCTACGGGAAAGCAATTTCACGGGTTTAAGGGAGAAGTAGTTAAAATCTTCAGATAGTGTTTCCAGTGCATTATCCACATTATTTTTTAATTGAATCAATAATTCACCGGAAACATATGGAGATTCGGTCCCATAAACACTGATGAAGAGGAATAATAAAATCAGGATAAAAATAAATTCTCTTTTCATAATATACCTACACAATCGTTTATTCAAATTTCAATTTCAATCCAACCGGACGATGATCGGATACATTAGTATCATACTCATTCCAGCCAACATCGAGGTACTCATCGATCTTTATTGTTTTGACAGTAGAAAGAGTATCTTCAAATTCATCGAAGAGTTCATTTGTAATAAGAATATGATCCAGATGACTGGGTGGATATGAACTATTCCATCCCTGCCACGACCAATTTGAACTGCTTCCTTCAGCAATATCCATATCGGCGAAGATATAATTATCGGGTTGAGAAATAAACGTCCAAAAAACATTATTGATTTGCTCATCTGTAAGAATATCATTCAAATCACCCAAAACAATTACATTTGATTGTGTTAGATTTACTGCAATATACTCGTCTAAAAGATTACACGCATCAAACCTGCGTGTTTCTTCATCCCATGGATCATTCAAGTTCATAGTACCATCACCCATTGCTTTGAGATGGTTATTTATAACATGAATTTCATTTCCATTATGGCTAATCTGCATTACCAGGGGTGAACGTGGAAATTCCCGGCTATAATCATCAGAATTATAGATTTCAAAGATATCGATTGATGAATTACTTTTATAAATGTAAGCCAGATCTATATATGTACTATTTGCTTTATAACGATCCCAATTGTAAAGTGAATCGATTTCATTCAATTCATCAACAACATAATCAAAATAACCGCTGCTCTCGATCTCCTGCAGGGCAAACACATCCGCATCGATAGCTAGGATGATCTGTACAACGTAATTTACAGTAACTTGATTCTGCTTGGCAAAATGTTCTATATTCCAGGTAACAATTTCGAAAGTGGAATCCGTTCCAAAGAAAAGGCTATCCAGTATAGGAACTATTGGCGGATCGACAGACGTAGGTCCGGATTCGGTTTTTCCACATGAAATTATTATAAAAACTACCATAATTGCAATCCAAATTCTTCTCATTTATTTTCTATCCATTGAATTAGTTTTACAGCCGACATCAAATTCTTAACAACAAAATCCGGTTTATATTCCCAATCTTTTCTTTTTTTGTAAAATGCTATTTCTCCATTTCCGGTTAGAACCAAAATCGTTGTAAGTCCTGCTTTTTTACCAAAAGTAATATCAGCATATCTATCACCAATCATAAAAGATTTCCTGATATTGAAATTATATTTCTTCAGAGCTTTCTTGAACATACCCAGACCGGGTTTCCGATCTTCGTGATCAACATTGTATGGCTCTACTTCTCCCTTTTTATGATATGGAGAGAAGAAAATATCATTAATTATTGCTCCTTTTTCTTCCAGGTTTTTAATCATTTTTCTATGAACCAATTCAATATCTTCAACTTTATATAGATTCCTGGCAACTCCAGATTGATTGGTCACAATAAAAATCAGGTAACCCATTTTATTTAAAGTAGCAATTGCTTCTCCAGAAAAAGAAAAAAGCTGGAAATCATCAGGATTATTAATGTATCCATTCTCATCGAAATTAATGGTACCATCACGATCAAGAAATACAGCTTTTTTAAACTCCATAATTTCACTCTCTTACTCTCGTTTACAAGTTGAACTTGTAAACGTAATTGCATTTTAAGTTTTACTTAACGAAACTCCAATTTATCCAATTTTATCATTTTATTTCCTTCAAAATCTAAATTGCATGCGGAACTATATCTCCAATATTCCGGATCATTTACAAATCCCTTTCTAATAGGATTTTGATGAATATACTGCATTTTTTGATTTATTAAATCGAACGAATTCAACAATTGTGGATGAAATCCTTCTTGCCAGACCTGGAATTTACTTTCTATTTTATTTTTTTTCTTAAAATAGTGAAATTGATTAAGAATCCATTCTTTTTTTGTGTTCGTTAGAAGTTCTATAATTGTCTTTGCTGTATGTCTTTTAAAAGATTGCATTATTTCAACTATATTTGTTGATGATATTATCAAATGTAGATGCTCCTGCATTATTACATAAGCATAAATCTTTAGCCCTTTTTCTTTTTGACAGAAGGTTAAAGAATTAATAATAATATTTAATGCTTCTTCTTGTATAAATACAGGTATCCATTCAATAATAGTGGAAGTAACAAAATGTATCCCCTCAGGATCTACTACTTTATAGCGACTCTTCATACTCTCCTCAAGGAAGTAGAACTTCCATTTCAATTGTGTTCACAAGTACAACTTGTGAACAAGTTTCATTATGATCTTTTACGATCCGATGTTCTAAACTTCAAAGCATCAGGAAGCCTGATATTGAATAGTTTGAACCGATAACTCCAATAATCTCCTTGTTTTGTATATCTGAAATAAACTTTCCAGCAGTGCAGATCGCGGGTTATTGTAAAGCTATGAGAAACCAGTTCATCTTCTTTCAAATTAATATAGTTATCATAGGAAATTGACCAGCTTCTTGTGATTTTTGCTGAAACAGAGGTTCGCAAGCTGCTGGTATAATCATTGTTTTCATAAGAAGTTTTATTGGTTTTATAGGTGTGTGAAAAAACAAATGACCAGTTCTTTTTCTCTATGGCGAGTTCATCCAGTTCTTCCAGTGTAGTAACTATACTTTCTTCTTCAACTGTAAGAGTATCATCCCGAAAAAAATCACCTGTTAAAAACTCATTCTGGGGTACAGGAAAGTAATCTAAATAATTTGCATCTCCAGAAAAAGTAATTTTGGAAGTTAGACTGAAAGTCCAGTTTGAAACTGCCCAATCCCATTTTTTATAGTTCCATTCTTTGAACATCAATCCGTATGTTTCCTGGGTAATATTCCCGGAAGGTCTTGTGGAAAAATCGAAAAATTTAAAATTAAAACCTTTGGGTTTCAGGTCGAGTCTATGACTGATATCACTGAATCCTTTTCCCTCATTTTCAAAATCATAGCTAATGCTGGAACTGATGTTGAAGAAATCATTAATTTTCCTCTCTTTCATTTTTTCAGTTCCCAATAGTTTTAACTGCCATTTATTTCTAAGTGACAAACTCACCTTCCTCTGTTTACCGGACTTATTTAAGCCAATCCCACCAAAACTATAGAATTTATCATTTTCTGTGAAATCCGGTTTATATGTGAAACTTAAATCTGTGGAAATTATGTGTCTTACTGCGGAAATATAGAACCCTGGTGTTTTTCGAATACCATAAAGATTAAAAGAAAGACCTGAACTGGCTTTATAATCTGAACCACGAACCAGTTTATTATTGTTTCTATCCCTGTCAAACCAGGCTTCGTTACCTGAAACTGACGGCGAAAGATTCAACCATCCTTTGAATTTATAAGAATACCTGAGACTTGCATAATGTTTAACTCCTGCATTATGCTGGTTGATATAGTCCCCAACACTGTCCTGTAAGGTTTTATAAATTACATCTATAAAGCCAGCATCCGGATCATTGATATCACCAACATGAATTGCTTTAAAATTATATGAATAAGAAAAATCCTCCCACCATGTACCTTCCGGAAGTTCATCATCTTCCGAAATAAAAAGTTCATATACAGGTTTTGAAGGAAGAGAATAGGAAATATACGGTAAAGTGATATCTTTCTTTTCATTCTTAAAATCATCGGTATACTTTGCAGTCATATTTAAGTAACTATTAAACAAAGGCTTTTTATATGCCAGTGATGAAGTAATATATTCACTTAATCTCTCATCAATATTCTCACTTCCTTCCCACACTCTTTTACTGCTTATAAAATTAAGATTGGCATCAAAGGTGGTCTTGTTACCGAAATCGTGATGATGCCTGCTTTTAATATTCCATTCATAGCTGGAGACACTGGGTCCATCAATTCTCTTTTGAAGTACAGCATCAAATTTACCATTGAAAATATAACGCCTGATATATTTTGCGTCTAATCCAAGTTCCCAGCCGGTCTTTTCATAGTAATCAAGATACAAGGTAGCATCAGCATAGTTTTTAAAGGCAAAATAATAGGCAATATTTTCTATTTTTTTTCCTTCCACTTTATTCCAACCGGGAGAAGGAACCAGAATGCCGGTCTGTCTGCCGCGTTTGATGGTAAATGTTCCAAATGGTAAAGCAAAAACAGGAAAATGATTCACATAAAAGATAACAGGTTTTCCCACAATTTTATCATTCCTGTATACACGGAGTTTATCTCCATAGATATAGAAATGGGGATTTAAACCATCACAGGTTGTAAAAATACCATTATCTACATCATAAGTCGTCTTATCAACCTTGCGAATCTCTTTCCCGTAATAATAACCCTTATCGAACTTGCTGGCTCCCTGATAAACGAGTCCCCACTGAGAGTCAAGGTCATAACAAATATCTTTCCCGAGCATATTTTGAGTGCCGTCCTGCATAAAAGAACGACCTTTTGCAAATGCCTGCTCATTACCCAGGTCTATTAATATTGTGTCAGCAGTAATGTGCGAAGAGTGGTATGTAATGGAAGCATTACCGACAAGATTAATTTCTTCCTTCTCAACATTATAAAATACGCTATCCGCAGAATAAAAAACCGAATCTATTTCAACTAAAACTGTATCCGATAAAACCACATCAAGAGAATCGATCATCAAGCTGTCATTTACTGATGAAATAACACCTTCTGAACTATTTTGCGTCCAAGCAAGAACAAACCATGTAAGCACAATTGCAGAGAGAATTAGTGCTGCTTTTGCTCTTAATATAGATTCTTTCATTATTCTCATTTTTTTGTTCATATTATTTATGTCAAGAAAAGGTCTATATTACAGCGTTTCGGGGAATATGCTTTGACAAAGATGGTGTAGAATCATTTCTGGTTTATTAAAAAGGGAGATGGATTTTAGTAATGGATGTTAGATTTTTTGTTGTCGGAACAATGATTTTTAACCTGTTAACAATGCACTGGATTTTTTGGAGAAATATTTATGAATAAATTGGTTAAATTACTTTTGATATTAACCATTTTGATTATCAATTATTTTTTAGGAATACATCATTTTATTCTAACAATTTTCGATAACTTCTCATTAATAAAAAATTTGATCTCATGGTTTGAGAAGTTTTCTCCTAATCTACGAGCTTTTGCACTCATAATTACATTTGAAGCAGCTGTAGTAGCAATTTTAATACCGTTGAGTTTGGAAATGATTTCAAAAATATCAGAGAGATACAAGTCGAAAGTAATTACAAATTTATTTATAAAACATAGAGTAATAAAATTTCTTCCATTACTTTTAATTACAAATATTATTACTGCTATCTCTTTGAAATTTTTTGTAAATAAAGAACTCCTACTACCAGTTTTTGTAAAAATTATTGTGCTATTTATTTATATTTTATTTATAATAATTGCTTTAAATCTTCTCTCATTTATTAAAATATTAAAAAAATACATAACACAAGATGATTTTATTATTAAAAAATTCTTTGAGGAAATCGATGATGCGATTAAATAAAAACATATTAACAAAAAAACAGAAAAAAATAATAAATTCTTTAGAAGGAATTGGTGATATATTCGTATATCATACAAAAAATCTAAAAAAAAATAATGAAATAAAAAATGGTTTAAAATTGTTTGGATCAATTACTCAAAAGCTGTTCATTAATAAAGAAAGAGATTTAAAAAAATTTAACAAGCTAATGTTTACTCCTGACGCAATTGAAAATAATGAAAAAGATAAAACTGATGAATTTTATTTTTTCCCCAGTTTTAGAATAAATTCGATAATTTTTACTACAATTCTAAATCAGGTTAGTAGAATTTTTGAATCATCAATTGAAGAAAAAAATGAAGAAATAAGCAAAGAATCTGTTTATACCATTGTCGATTTACTTGCTGATATTTCTCAATTGCCAGATAATGAATTATTTGTTCAGCAATTGTTAACGAGACTTTCAAATATAAGAATTACATCTAGAGAAAACAATAATTTTGCAATGTATGAAGCAACCATATATTGGTTCACAAGTATTGTTTTCAATAAATATAGACAATATAAAAGAAACTTTGATTTGTCGTATTTGGAATTGTTTAATAATAGTTTTTTCAATTCTATATTAAATACAATTTCATTGGGAGAAACTGGTATTTTTCAAGAACTAATATCATTCCTACATCATGGAATTCATTCAGATGTTTACATTGATAGTGATATTTTCAAATATTTAGATATATTTCAATTCTCATCTAAAGAAAATAATAAAAGATATCAGATCATAGAAAAGAAATTTAATATTGAAAAACAAGCCAAAGAACTTGAAGATGCGGAAAAGAATATAATAAATTTAGAGAACTTAAATATTTGGAAAACAAAATTTATTAATCTAAAATTAGTCATTTATCCTTTTTTTGATGAAAATATGATTAAAGAAGCAGATAAAATTGAAAAGGAGTTGAAGGAGAGAATTTCTCATGTATATAAATTTTATTATTTAAAACAAATCACTTTTGCTTTTGGTGCTTATTGTTTATTTAAAAAAAAATTAGATTATATTAAATATTTGTGGGAATTCAAACAACCTGCAGATTCAAATGCTCTTTGGTCGGGTCATGATATCATTCCAGAAAATTTAAATGAAGCTATTAATTTATATTTTAAAGAACCAATACATAATTGGAAAATTCAATTTAGAGAAGATCATCATAGTTGTGATATATATTACAGAACATATTTCATTTTACTATTGTTAAGAATTTTAAAAAGAACAAAAAAACAAGATAATGACAATGTAATTGTTAATTTTGAAATACCAAAATACAATGTTTATAGACTAAGAGATATTGACCACTCAATCAATACATTGATTAAAGTTGCCTTAGATTTGAAAAGTAAAAAAGAATTACTAAATGAACTTAATTTCATTTCTGAAGAACATAATGAATTATTTGATAATAAATTAATACCATTTTTAAATAGTGTAAAAAATAATTCTATAGAAAGAATTAATTATCTAAAAAGAACTCGAATAATCAGTAAAAAAAAGATAGCTGAGTTTAAAGAAAAAGTTGTTAAATCATACTATGAAACTTCGTTTATTAGAGATATTTTTAAATATTATAATTTATATGTTAATAAGTCATATGAGAAATATAATGGGACAAAACTTTTATTTTGTATTTCTCAAATTGATGATAAAGGAGCCTTTCTAGATGAGTGGGATGTTCATGATTTTGGAATGGGAGAATATTATGGTAAAAGGTTATCAAATGGTGAAGATATAGATTTATTAATAAAACTTTCAGATTCTTGTAAAGAAATTCAAGTAAATGGATTTGAAAAAGCTTTAGATACAATTAAAAATCTATCTGATATCTTTATTATTTCAACTACACGATCTCTATATAAACTTTTTAAAGAAACTAATAAGTATATCCCTAAATGGGATTCAAAAAAAATAGAATTAAAAATAAACTGTTTTAATGGTTGGTATTTATTTAAAAATGTTTATATACCAATATTCGTAAATTATTTTCCTGGAATTGATAAAAGAGTTTTAATATTAAACAAATCACGATTAGGAAGATTTATTCACTATTCACCACTTGATAAAACTGATAACAAAGAATTACAAGAAGATATTTTTTATATGAATATTCAAGAATTTACTAGTAACAAAGAATTAATCGAAAAAATTATCGAAGAACAACCTTCTTGGTTAATTGAAATTGAAGGTAAAGAAAAGCAAAAGGATTATTTAAAAGAAATGGTTAGAATAGACCTATGTAATAAATTTGAATTAATAAAAAATAAAAAATTCCAAGGATATTTAATTAAATTAACTTAAATAAAACCAGTTTTTCATATTTGGCTTTTTTGTAGGAGTAATTTATATCAAGAAAACCTATATACAACTGAATATAACAGGATTTACTTTGACAAAGATGAATTACAACTAATATCTTGCGTTTGCAAAATTGGTTTTGGAATTGAAATGGAAATTAATCTAATAATTATTGGCACTTTGATATTCATCATTTCTGCAATGCTGCAGGGACTTACAGGATTTGGTTTTTCAATTCTTGCAGTTCCACTCATAACTCTTTTTATTTCTCCAAAAGTTGCTGTTCCTATCCTTCTACTTAACTCAATGATAATAAATATTATAGTTCTGCATTCAACCTGGAAATCATTAGAGTTGAAAAGAATATTGATTCTACTTCTTTTTGGAATTATCGGAATGCCGTTGGGAGCGCATCTTCTTGTAGTTTTAGATGAAAATATCCTGAAAATATTAATTGGGAGTTTTATCTTTATTTTTGGATTACTTCTTATTTTTGGATTCAGGAAGCAGTTTAAACGGGAAAAACTTTCTATGATCCCAATTGGTATTACCAGCGGGTTTCTGGGCGGTAGTATTTCTATGAGCGGACCACCGATAATCCTGTTTCTTGCCAATATGGGAGTTGGAAAACACACATTCAGGGGGAATTTAGCTGCCTATTTTTTCCTCCTGAATATATTCACCATTCCAGTTTATATTATGAACGGATTAATTACAAAGCAGGTTTTAAGTTATTCAGTAACTTTTTTGCCCGGACTTTTAATCGGGGTTATTTCTGGCAATATTCTTTCTCATAGAATTAAAGAAAAACATTTTAGAAAGCTGATACTGTTTTTACTTCTGATAATGGGTATACTTTCGATAATTTCAGGAATGAAATCAATATTATGATACCCTCAGATTCACATTCCAGCGATTAGCTGATCGTAATACGAATTTAAAATTTATTCCTTCACAAATACTAAAATTATTTTGCAAAATTAAATATTCTTGTTAATTTATTTATAGAACTGTTTTTTATTCTGTTAGTTTTAATTTATAAAAATATTAATAAATATTTCCTGGGAGGAAGACTTGAACAGAAAAAAAGTCGATTGGAAAGATGTTTCAAATGGATATTTTGATAAATCATTAGCTCTTGCCATCCTTGTTTTACTATTTGCATTCATTGTTTCTCCACATTTTGAAGTTAAGCCTTTGTATCATGAAATTATCGAAATGGAAAGTGTTTACATACCTCCTGATATTTTTAAAAAAATCGAGCTTCCCAACTTACTGCGACCTGAAATTATTATCTCAGTTGATGACGGGTTCGTTACAGATGATGAGGATATCCCAGTAGTTGAAACTATACCGAAAACAACCTTAGATAGTGATAATTTCTTGACTTCGAGATTGATTAACCCACAGATAAAAAACAGAGTATGGGAAGATCCTCCTGTAGTTATCAAACAGGTACCTCCAAAATATCCAGTAATATTGAAAAAATTAAATATTCAAGGTCAAATTAAGCTAGACGTAGAAGTTCTAAAAGACGGAACAGTTGGCAGAATTGAAGTTGTTGAATCTGTTTTACAAGGTTCTGGTGGTCTAGATCAGGCTGCAATTGAAGCTGTTAGAAAGTGGATATTCCAACCTGCAAAAGTAAATGGTAAACCTATTGATTGCTGGGTTACTTTTCCAATCAATTTTCGATTGGAATAGTCAATAATCTATACTGAAGCTATATGGTTCATTGATTTCCAATGAACCATTTTTTTTATTTTCAAATTAAGACTTACAATCAATCTTTTTCATTTGACAGATAAATTTTCTGATAAAATTTGTGCTAAGAATTAAGATAAAATAAAGGAGTCATGAACATGCCGTTTATTTCAAATACAGATAAAGAACGAAAAGAAATGCTGAAAGAAATCGGGGTGGAAAAATTTGAAGACCTGCTAACAAGTATCCCTAAAAAATTTCTCCTGAAAGAATCCTGTTGTTTAGAAGCTCCAAATTCAGAGTTAGAAATAACCAGGAAAATTTCCAACCTTGCTGCAAAGAATATCTCTACAACCAAAGCAAATTCTTTTCTCGGTGGAGGGATCTACGACCATTTTATTCCTGCTGCTGTAGACCACATAGTTCTTCGTCCCGAATTTCACAGTGCATACACTCCCTACCAGGCAGAAGTCAGTCAGGGAACTCTGCAGTATATTTATGAATATCAGACTATGATCTGCGAACTCACAGGAATGGAAATCTCCAATGCCGGAATGTATGATGGAGCTTCAGCTGCTGCAGAAGCGATTTTAATGGCTTCCAGGAAAATTAGAAACTTCAAGGTGGTCATTTCTGAAACAATCAATCCTCTTTATCTGGAAGTAATAAAATCTTATATTGAAAGTGTGGGAATTGAACTTGTTACTATCCCAAAGAAAAACGGTCTTGTCGACCTGGATATTCTGAAACAGAAAGTTGATGATGAAACCGCTTGTGTGCTTTTGCAAACTCCAAATTTCTTCGGCAATATTGAAGACGCGTTTACTGTTGAAGAAATTACTCATACTTCCAAGAAAGCTCTTTTCATTGTCGCTGTTGATCCGATTTCACTTTCCGTTTTGAATTCACCTTCTGAATACAATGCTGATATTGTGGTTGGTGAAGGTCAAGCATTGGGAAATGCTCAAAATTATGGTGGTCCTCTTTTTGGCTTTTTAGCATGCCAGCTCGATCTTGCCAGAACCATGCCAGGACGTATTGTGGGAGCGACTTTAGATGCTGATGGAAAAAGAGCTTACTGCTTAACCCTGCAAGTACGCGAACAGCATATCCGCAGGGCAAAAGCAACTTCTAATATTTGTTCGAATGAATCTCTTTGTAATCTCGCAGCTTTAGTCTACATGACTCTGATGGGTAAAGATGGTCTGAAAGAAGTTGC
>JAGLWO010000673.1 GCA_023133395.1 Candidatus Cloacimonadota bacterium
AAAATCCCAGATGTGGTTTTCGTTTCAATTCTTTTATTAGATTTTCAACTTGTTCATTATATCCAACAATAGCCAGATTTTCTTTTGGCATATAAGACTTGAGTGACCAGTTAAAGAAGTGACGCCAGATAATAAATGAACTTGCAAATATCAGTACAAATAATAATAAATTAGTCTTTGGAGTAATATTTATTCCAGGTACCAGATAGAAAAACAATGTTGAAATCAACCCACCGGCAAAAAAACTACGAATAGACAACCTGTAAAATTTACGGTTACTTATAGCAAAATTTAAATTATAAAGATCTGAAATATAAAAAATCATTAGCCAAAGAATAAAAATTATACTGAAAGGTAAAAAATGCATTTTCCAGAGCTCAGGGCTAGGTTTCTGAGAATAGCGTACTATCAAGGTAACATAAAGTGTTCCATATAAAATAACAATATCACCAATTATAAGTATAAATTTTTTAATTTTATTATTCATAATTTTAAGAAAAAATTATATTCCTTTATTTCATAAAATCACTTACACATATTCATTTCATTTACTCAAAATTATGTGTTCAAAATTATATTTTCGTTTATTTGTCAACATCATAATCAAATCCCTTATTTATAGGTTCAAGTATTTTTTTAATTGAGTCGAGATATTTTTCAATTACGATCTTTTCATCAAATTTTCTCAAAATTTTTCGTCTTCCTTTTTTCCCCATATTAATTCTTTCTTCTTCAGGTAAGTTAACCATTCTCTCAATTTTTTCTGTTAAGTCATTTGGATCTTTAATATTGCATAAGAAACCATTAATACCATCATCAACAACTTCTTTACATCCAATATTATTTGTTGTTATTATAGGTTTTTCCATACTTGCAGCTTCCAAAAGCGATTTTGGAATTCCCTCTCGATAATAGGAAGGAAGCACAATACAATCTGCACGGGCAATAAAATACCTAACATCACATGTTGAACCAAGATATTTAATGACACCTCTATTTACCCAATCATCTATTTCATTTTTCGTAATTGCTGAAGGATTTGCTACATCTAAAAAACCCAGAATTTGGAATTCAAGATTATTATATCTCTGCTGTATGTTTTTTGCAGCTTCAATATACTCGCCAACTCCTTTTTCCCATAAGAGACGAGCAAAAAGTAAAAAGATGAATTTTTCTTCATTATCTCTTTTCACTGGTTTATATTTATTTGTATCGACACCTGAACCGGGAATAACATCAACTCTTTTTTTAGACACTATTTTTAAAGCTTGGAATAAAGAATAATCGTCTTTGTTTTGGAAAAATATTTGTGAAGCAAATGGTGCTGAAATCCTATATAATAACCTAGTCACTGTTGATATTCCTGTTGTTTTAGTAAAAGTGGAACCCAAACCTGTGATATTATTTATGCATGGAATTTTTAAAATTTGAGACGCAAAAGTACTATATACATTTGGCTTTATTGTATAATTTAATATCAATGAGGGTTTTTGTTTCTTATAAAAATATAGAAATTTAAAAAATAAAATAATATCTTCAATTGGGTTAGTTCCTTTATTATTTATCGATATATGATGATATTCAAATGGTATTTTTTTTGCAAATTCATCTTCAGGAGCTAAGGCAAGAACTTGATAACCTTTTCTAGATAAAACATCCATTAAATTCAACCTGAAGTTATAAATACTCCAAGCTGTATTTGAAACAACTACAATTTTCTTCATTTCTTTACAACCGAATTAAGAACTTTCACTAATTTTTCGGTAGCCTTTCTTTGTGTAAACTGGCTGATAAACTTATCACTACCACAAATTTCTTTGAGTTTATTTTGCTTAAATAGTCTGATGATTTCCTCGATTTTTTTAGTTCCCATATCAACATTCCCTGCTTCTACAATAAAACCAAGATTACCTTCATTCACAATGTTCTCGACATCACTATTTTTTGGACAGAATGCTATAATAGGTTTTCGAATAGCCATATAATCGAATAACTTGGCGTGTAATATTAAATCATACTTATTATCTTTTGGTAAAAATAACATTAATACATCTGAGAGATGTAATTTTTCTAAAAGCTGAATATAAGAGATCCTTGGAATCACCTCAATACTAATATTATCTAAAAAAGATTTACTTTCATATTGTTTCTTTAATTGAAAGAATTGATTCCGAAAATTACCGATAAATCGAATTATAATTTTTAACCTATTTTCTTTTATTCTTAAAAGGGAATTAAAAAGATCAGAAGGAGTAAGATTTTTATAAAAGCCTCCACAAAAGGTTAGAATTAATGTTCCTTTTTCTTTTTTTTGTGGGAATTTTCTATTGAAATAATCTTCATCATATCCATTTGAAATATACTCAATCTTATTATCATAGATATTATATTTTTTCTTAAGGAATTCACGTTGTTTCGGAGCAAGTGAAATTATTCTTGTAGCATAATCAATAACTTTTTTTTCCCAATAATTATTAATTAACTTTCCAAAATACGATCGCTCTATAAAAGGATGATCTGCCCAAAGATCCCTAAATTCTAATATCAACGGGATATCGAATTTCTTAGCTAGAAAATATGCCGTAATAGCTTGATGATGTACACCTCCAATAGATACAAAAATTATTTGAATATGATTCTTTTTTATAATCTTTTTTGCTTTAGAATAACAAAAAGGCATCCAACCAATCTTATCATCAATTGGAAACAAAGATTTTATAAAATTTGTTATCTTTTCTTTTGAACGATGGATATTCTCAGATAAATTTTTACTTTTGCCAATTTGAAGTAATTTCATTAATCTAAAATAATCCAAAGATTCCGTTCTATGAATATTAAGATTCTTAACTTCTTTATATAATTCATCATCTTTTAGATAAAAACCAATATCTTTAACTGATAATATTATTGGACTCCACCCGAATTCAGGTAAATATTTTGCAAATTTTCCAACCCTTATTGCAGAAGGTAAATTTAATGTTGGTGCAAAATAAGATATCATCAATATATTCTTCATAATTAGTCTATATTTATTTTCTTTAATCTTATCCTTACCATTGTGTCTGCTTTAATATTTGAAAATAACAGCTTTGCGCTTTTAATCTCAGGTTTAGATCCTTCCACTTCTAATATCTCATAATTACCAATTAAAGACACTGTAATTCTTTCCATATTCTCGGGAAAGTAAACTGAAATTTCATCTTCTTTTTCTTCAACTTCAACACTATCCCTCTTTCTCCACCAATTTGCAATTTCTATGAATGTTCCCTGAAATACATTTTTTGGCTTGATATTATCTAAAATAAAAGAAAATAAATCCTTATTATAACTGATATCAGTAAAATTCGAGACTGAGAAATTGAAAGTTATCACACCATTCACTGATTCGATGGATTCAATAATCTCATCTACTAATATCTTTGCTTTTTCATAAGGGACATTTTTCGTCCTCGATAGTTTAAGAGTTTCATCAGAAAATACTAAAGGAACTTCCAAGTATTTATTATTGTATGCTTTAGAATTACCATTTAAAGAAAATAAATGATAAGGAAATCCAATGCCATACTTAAAGCCAATTTTTTTATTAAATCCCCTGGAAGAATCGTATATAAATCCATTTTTTTTATGAAATTCAGTAGTAATTTGAGGATCAAACCTGTTAAAATTATGTCTGATTCCAATTTTATCTTCTCCTGTAATCTGGCAGATACGGTTTTTTTGCCTTTCCAGGATATCATTCTTACAGGAATTATACGAACCTAAAAGAGCGATCTCATTTCCTTTGTTCAGATTATTCATTACTTCCTTATATACATCATTATCCTTAATACTATAATCAATATCCAGAGCAGATTCCGATTCTGTTCCGAAAAAAAAAGTGCTGCTAATCATATGATGATTCTCAATTTCATCTATTAATTCAAAATTCCAGTATTCTTCTATGTTTGTAAGAATATACTTTATTTTACTTATAAGATTATTGATCACATATTTAACTTTGTAAAAAACCAGAATATCTTCAAAAATGCTTTTGATAATAGAACTCAAACTCCATTTTTGAAGTCTATCGACATTATGAGAAATAACTACAGCGAATGATTCCGCATTTGGCCAATAATCTTTTTTCAATAGAAAATATGTTTTTTTTTCTTCAATCGAATCCTTAATGCATCTTTCGATTAACCAGAGAATCACATTTATATATGGAGTAAGGTGATAATCAGGTAAAGATATTTCTGAGTCCGGGACTCTATTATATCTATCCCTTACAGCACAGTTGATTTCATCATACCCTATTAGGTTGAAGAAAATATTTCCGATAACATCAAAATTATAAAGTCCGTAAAATAAATCTTCTTTTTGATAATAGTGAACCGGACATCTAAATTCTTTCTTTGAAATAATTGGTATCTTCTGGATTAATTTCAACTCATGGGTATATTCTTTAATTTTTTCTTTTTTCAACATACCAAGCTGGAGAAGATCTACATCTGCAGGGATAAAAAATATAATCTTATTCAAAGCTAAAATATATGCTTCTTTAATTGTAGGTTCTATTAACCCATAAAAAAAAAGAATGTCATTTTCTAATAATTGGTCTAATCTTTTTATAAATTTGAATTCATATCCAAGAGTATTAAAAATGAAATTAAATGTGTATTGAATCTCATTTCTGAATTTATTCAGGTCATTATCTATATAAACAGCAATCATTATTCCTCTTGGATACAATCATCAAGTACCCCTTTAATTACGATAAAACAGATAGTATTTTGTTATTTAATTTGTCAACTGCCATTTAATCAAATCAGGGTTATAAATGGATTGACACAAAAAATGAAAATTCTTTTAAGTCCCAAAAGTGCACTCGTAGCTCAGTTGGCAGAGCAGCTGACTCTTAATCAGCGGGTCTAGGGTTCGAATCCCTACGGGTGTACCATTTTTTGTATATAACAACGAATCCGTCTCCGTTGAAACTTCGACGGGACAAGCAAAACGAACAAATGAAATTGTTTCTATGAATCTTGTTTGGATGATAACCCTTCTTCTAGAGAGATTCGATCATATAAAAAAAATGAATGAAGTTCAAACGAAATTATCGATTTAACAATTTCAAAGTAAAAACACATTTTGATTGACAGATAACATTATTAAAAAGGTTTTTGCTAAATTAATTTTTAATTTATTTGTAATATTAATAACAAAATAAATAAAGGAGAAGGTAATGGATAAAAAGAGGATCTACCTTTTTGGTGATGGCAAAGCTGAAGGTAAAACCGATATGAAAAATCTCCTCGGCGGAAAGGGAGCAAACCTTGCAGAGATGAATCTGGTTGGTGTTCCTGTTCCCTCTGGTTTTACGATCACAACAGAAGTCTGCACGGAATATAACGAGCTTGGAAAGGAAAAAGTTATTGAACTTCTAAAGGATGAAGTCACGGGTGGAATAAGAAACATTGAAAGTATAATGGGAACAAAATTCGGTGATAATAATAATCCCTGTCTTGTTTCTGTCCGTTCAGGAGCTCGAGTTTCTATGCCCGGGATGATGGATACAGTCCTTAACCTTGGCTTGAACGACAAAACTGTTGAAGGTCTTGCGAAAAAATCCGGTAATGAACGATTCGTCTGGGATTCCTACCGTAGATTTGTTCAGATGTACGGTGATGTAGTACTTGGTATGAAACCAGCAACAAAAGAAGAACTTGATCCATTTGAAGAAATAATTGATGAAATAAAAGAACAGAAAAATATAATCAATGATACTGAGCTTACAACAAACGATCTTAAAGAAATAGTAAAAAAATTTAAAACAGCAATTAAAGAAACTACAGGTAATGACTTCCCGGAAGATCCCTGGACACAGCTCTGGGGAGCAATAATGGCTGTATTTGATAGTTGGAATACAGAGAGAGCTATCTATTACCGTAAGATCAATGGAATTTCAGATGATTGGGGAACTGCAGTAAATGTTCAGGCAATGGTCTATGGAAATATGGGTGAAAATTCAGCAACCGGTGTTGCCTTTACACGTGATGCTGCCACAGGTGAAGATATCTTCAATGGGGAATATCTTATAAATGCTCAGGGAGAAGATGTTGTCGCAGGTATAAGAACTCCACAGCAGATTACCCTTGAAGGCTCTTTACGATGGGCTAAACTGGCAAATATTAGCGAAGATGAGCGAAAAGAAAAATATCCCTCACTTGAAGAAACAATGCCCGAGCTTTACAAAGAACTCTGTAAAATCGAAACCAATCTTGAAAATCATTATAAAGATATACAAGACCTTGAATTTACTATTCAGGATGGAAAACTCTGGATTCTACAAACTCGTAATGGAAAAAGAACCGGGGTTGCCATGGTGAAAATGGCAATGGATATGCTGAAACAAGGTATGATTGATGAAAAGACTGCTTTAATGCGCGTTGAACCAAATAAACTCGATGAACTCCTTCATCCTGTATTTGACGATGAAGCTATAAAAAATGCCAGAGTAATTGCCAAAGGACTTCCAGCATCTCCAGGTGCAGCTACAGGACAGCTTGTATTCTTTGCTGATGAAGCTGAGAAATGGACTAACAAGGACCTGGATGTTATCCTTGCCAGGATTGAAACCTCACCAGAAGACCTTCGTGGAATGAACGTTTCAAACGGAATATTAACAGCCCGTGGAGGAATGACCTCACATGCTGCAGTTGTAGCCCGTGGTATGGGAAAATGTTGTGTTTCCGGAGCTGGCTCTATAATCATTGATTATAAAGCGAGAACACTTACAACTGGTGGGAGAACCTTCAAAGAAGGTAGTCGGATCTCTTTAAATGGAACCACCGGTGAAGTTTATGAAGGTAAAGTTCAGACAAAAAATCCAGAATTAAGTGGAGATTTCGGAGAACTAATGAAACTCTGTGATAAACACACAACTATGGGGGTTCGTACGAATGCAGATACACCCCGTGATTCTAAAGTTGCTCGTGATTTTGGTGCACAGGGCATCGGTCTTTGCAGAACCGAACATATGTTCTTTGAAGGTGATAGAATAAAAGCTGTTCGTGAGATGATCCTTGCTGAAGATGAAAAAGGAAGAAGAAAAGCTTTAGATAAACTTTTACCTATCCAGCGTGAAGATTTTGAAGGTATTTTTACAGCAATGGAAGGACTTCCAGTAACAGTTCGTTTGCTGGATCCGCCCCTCCATGAATTCGTTCCAAAAGATGAGAAGGGACAAAAAGAAATGGCAGATGAAATGGGAATTTCCCTAGCTGAGATCAAAGCTCGAGTTGAATCCTTATCTGAGATCAATCCTATGCTGGGACACCGTGGATGCCGACTGGGTAACACTTACCCGGAAATCTCTGAAATGCAGACCAGAGCGATTATCGAAGCTGCTCTCAACCTGAAAGCAAAAGGAATTAAAACAAAACCAGAAATAATGATACCTCTCATAGGTACTGTGGAAGAATATAAAATGCAACATGATATTGTATTCAGGGTTGCTGAAGAAATTTTTACAGAAAGAAATGACAGGATCGATTATCTGATTGGAACCATGATTGAAATCCCACGCGCAGCCCTTACAGCAGACGAAATAGCCAAGCATGCACAATTCTTCAGTTTCGGAACAAATGACCTTACACAGATGACCTTTGGTTACAGTAGAGACGATGCAGGAAAATTCCTTTCAATCTATATTGAAAAAGGTATTCTGAAACATGATCCATTCCAGATTCTTGACCAGAAAGGTGTAGGTCAACTGGTAGAAATGGGTACAAAAAGAGGTAGAAGCACCAGACCTGACCTCAAGGTTGGAATTTGTGGTGAGCATGGTGGAGAACCGAACTCAATTAAGTTCTGTCATAAAGTTGGAATGAACTATGTAAGCTGTTCACCCTATCGTATTCCTATTGCCAGACTTGCTGCTGCTCAGGCTTCTATAGAAAAATAAATATAGGTACTATTAAAAGAACTAAACCTGTTAACTCTGGTTGCTAAGCCCCAGCTTGGCAACCAATTCTCATTATCTTCAACACATTCCCAAGCTGAAGCTTGGGAACGAGTAATATTGGGAAACTACTCTATCCTTCCCTTCGACTTTGCTCAGGATAAACATAGGCTCGGTATAACAAAATTTATTAATCTAATAATGTCCGACACTATCAATATCACTTGGATGACTGTGCCTGGCAATAGCCACAATTTCCGATGCTATCTCTTCTATGGATTTACTGGTCACATTTATAATTGACCATCCAGGTTGACTCTCATAGATCTTCTGAGCATATAGTAATTCCTTTTGTACATACTCATAATTAGAATATTCTCCTGTAGCATCTTTCAACCTCCGATGTCGTACACCTCGTAATTTTGTTAACCGAGTTGGGGTCGTGGTAAGACAAAAAACACGTTCCGGTGGAATCTCAAATAAAGTTGAAGGAGATTCAATGTTAAGAATTATGGGGACATTGGCAACCAGTCAGCGTTTAAAAGCGAGGTAAATACTGAGCGGTGTTTTGAAAGTGCGGGATACACCTACAAGCACAATTTCAGCTTTATATAATTCATTACTTCGCATACCATCATCGTGTTTAAATGCAAAATTCATTGTCTCTATCCTCCGGAAATATTCTTCGTTCATTTGATTGAAAAGACCTGGTTTTTCTGCAGGTGAAATTGATAATAAATTGGAAAGCCTGGATAATAAAGGTCCCATTATATCTATGGTCTCTACGTTATGTAATCTGCCCTGTCGAACCATAAAATCCCGCATATTATCTGAAACCAGCGTGTGTATAATAAATCCGCTAACCTTGGCTGCTTCCTCTACAATTTCCTTTATCTGTTCCCTGGAAGTTATACCGGGTTTATAAATAAAATTCACCTCAATTCCCGGGAACTGTGATAAAGCAGAGTTTAAAGCATGCTCGGCTGTTTGTCCTGTACTATCAGATACTATAAAAACCTGATACATAACATCCTCTAATATTTTTTTAAATAAAAAGGTTATTTATACAAAGAAAGTAATACTCAAGAAACTAGACTCAAAATTTTATATTACCTTACACTTCTCAAGATTAAAACAAATACAGCACCTTTTGGTTTATTATCTTCAACAAAAATACTTCCACCCCATTTTTTAACTGATTCCTTAACAATATGCAATCCCATTCCTGTGTGTGCTTTTTTACCATATTTGAATCCTTCGTCAAAGATTTTTTCCTTGATTTTATCAGGAATTCCAGTTCCATTATCTGCAATTCTTACGTAACATCTGTCTTTGTAAGCTCCGATTTCAATATCTATTCTGTTAGTTCTTCCATGAACAACAGCATTTCTAAAAATATTATCGATCACAGAATTAAGAGCATCATCGGCAAAAATCTCTTTTTTACCTTTGATTGCAAATTCGATATCCGGATAGTTCTCCATTACCTGTTTTATCACCTCCGATATCTCAAAGACCTTTAAACTTTCTTTAGTAATCAGGTTTTCATGCTCCCTCATTTTGTGAATTAATTCTGAACTTTTATCAACGTTTAATGAAGCTTCATCCAGAATAGATTCGTCTTTCCTAACTTTAAAAATTTTGATGGCACTCTTTATAACAGCCAGGTTATTTGCAAGATCATGCCTTAGAATTGTGTTGATCAGTTTAAGCTGCTCCCGATGTCTATTTATTTCTTCTTCCATCTTCTTTCGTACTGTGAGATCGTGGAATACTGCTCTGCTTCCTGTAAACTTGCCATCGCTATCATATATAGCAACAGCCTTTAATTCACCGTGAATCTCTTTTCTATTTTTTGTTACAAAAGTGGTTTCAAGACTCATTTCTCCTTCTACAATGAACTTCTCCCAGTTTGGTTTGAAATCTTTTTCAAAAGCTTCCTTAGTTAAAATCTGACTAATATGTTTTTCAATAAGCTCTTCTTTAGAATATTCTAATTTGTTGATCATTGATTCATTCACATAAGTAAACTTCCCATCTTTATCTGTAATCTGCATTAAATCGTTTGCAGTCTCCATAAAAGTTCGGAATTTTTCTTCGTTTTCTTTTAAAGCTTCCTCTGCCTTTTTTTGCAGAGTAATGTCTTTTGCTATACCTGCAATGGCGATTGGCTTTCCTTGGTCATCTTTGATAACGGTTGTGGTCATCATTGTAGGGAATGGTGTTCCATCTTTGCGTATGTGTCCTACTTCACCAGTGTTAAACCCATTCTCTTTAGCTTTTTGATTAAATGGTTTTACATCTTTCTCTAATTGCTCCTGATTATGGAAAATTTTGAGATGGTTGCCAATTAAATCTCCAATAGATTCATAGCCATGCATTTGAACCCACGTATTGTTTACATACAATAGTCTTCCTTCTAAGTCAGCTATAGCCATGCCCTCTGAGGATTGCTCCACAAAAGATGACAAGAATTTTAGTTGCTTCTCTGCTTTCTTTCGTTCGGTGATATCGCGGAAGACAGCAAAGACTTCGATCAATTTCTTCTCACTGTCAAAATGAGGAGTAGCTGTTACAAGGACATTTCGTATTTCTTTATCAGGTCTGATAATCTCTAACTCATAAACGCTTTTCTTCCCTTTCGCCCGTTTTTGCGTTTCTTTCTGCACAAGTTTTAACTGTTCAGAGCTTACAAAATCCTTTATATTACGACCAACAAGTTTTCCCGATTGAACTCCAAAGATATTCTCCGCTGCCGGGTTTGCAAATTTAAATTGTTCATCTGTATCTACAACACCAAACCCCTCTCCCTGGTTGTGAATTAGTTCTTTGTATTTTTCTTCACTTTCTTTTAGAGCCTGTTCAATCTGTTTACGTTCTGTAATATCTTCTATAATTCCATCATAGTATTTTATATTACCTTCTATATCTTTTACTGCGACCGCGGATACAGATGCGATAAAGATAGTACCATCTTTTTTCTTTAATTGTAATTCTTCATCTTTAATAAATCCATTTTTCATTATTTTCTCAGAAAACTTTTTCCTATCAGATGGATTTTGGTATAATTTTGATACATTGGTTTTCATAAAATTTTCTTTATTTTTATAGCCAAATATGGAAACTATAGCTGGATTTACTTCAACAAATAGATCCTCTGGAGCTGCTGTGCTTCTATATATACCTAGATTAACATTATTAGTAATAGATCTATATTTTTCTTCACTTTCCTTTAGAGCTTTTTCTGCCTTATTACGTTCTGTGATATATCTAGTAAAAATTTTATGAATAAATAATCCAATAAATATAGTTAGGAGTGTAACTATTATACCTAAAATTGCAATATATAAAAGGGTAGCCTGGTATTTGCTTTGAGCTTTGATCCGAGCAGCAGTTAATTCTTCATTATGTATTGCAATATGTTTATCAAGTGCTTCTTTTAAAGGATAAAATGCAGAGCGAAAATCCTCTTTTATCTTCTCAAATAAAATATCACTTTCAACTCCCTGGTCTTTCAGGTCTATAATTTCAATACTGGCAGATATGAGTTTTTGTGATAACTTAATGATTTCCTCAGCTGCTTGTTGATCCTCTATACCGATATGTTTTTCGTGTTCATAATGTATTTGAGTTGCATTTTCGAGATCCAACCAATCTTCCTGCAACCACTCTTTAATAGTTTTTTCATTCCTTACAACGTTTCCTCTCAAGATATAAGTTAAAGTCCATGACCTTATATCAGAAGCTTCGTATTTCATTTTTACCATTGCAATTGCGCCGGGAACTATATCATCATTTAATTCATTAAATAGTTTCTGTACACTTAAACTGCTGAATATTGTATAAAGACAGATTATCCAAACTAAAAGAATAATTATAATAAATCCTAAATTTATTTTTTTTCTCATTTGCTATTCCAATATTTTTTCTATAAACTAATTAATTTTTACATAAAATAAAAATCAAGTTATTTTAATACAATTACTGTTTCAATATTTCATAGAATTATAAATAACTGAAATATGAATTACATAAAAAGTGTAATCCAGAGGAAAATAAGAAGTTATAGCCTGTACTTTTTACAATCAATAATATTATATTTATATATTGAAATGATATTTATAAAATATATTGAGTCAAAATAGCACAATGTGTGGCAGATGTGTCATAGTTAAAAAGAATAGAGTTAGTTCAACTGTCTCAGTTGAACCACATTATTTCTTTCCGGACCGCTAAGCCAAAGGCTTATAAATTGGAGAACTGTCCCTACTTCAGCAACAGCATCTTCTTAGTGAATTCTATATCTTTCGTTTTAAGCTGGTAGAAATAAACACCACTTGAAACTCGCTTCCTGTTATCATCCCGTCCATCCCAGATGAGTTCATAATCTCCGTGGGAAGTATAGCAATCCATCAGGGTTTTCACTTTTTGACCTTTTATGTTATAAATTTCCAGTTTTACTTCTCCATCTTCAGGAAGGCTGAATACTATTTTTGTCTCCGGATTAAAGGGATTGGGATAATTCTGCGAAAGGCTTGTTGTTGGAGTTTGTAAAATTTGTTCATCTAAATAAACTAATTGCTCAATTTGTGTTGAGAAGAGAATTGCAGTTTCATTCTGTAATGTATGAACTGTTTGTGGATAGATATTGGCAAAAGTAATCAGAAGTCCATCAGTTTGCCCTTTATTTTCGATACCAACAGTTGCATAATTTTCTTCATTATCGCAATTGTGGATGTCTTTATATTGGAATAAGATATCTCCATCTCCAGTTGGGGTTGGATAGAACTCCGGGTCGTATAAGATTACTTCAAATATCTCGAAACTATAATTATACATATTTCGAAAATCTGACCATTCGATCACTAAATAATGGTTATTAAAGTCGTTGTATGAATAGATATCTCCGTTGCAAAGGTCATCCCAGAAAGGAGCTATCATTGCTCTGGGACCTGAACCTGAAGGGATATTCCGATTTCTGCTAAAAACAAGTTCAGTTTCACCCATGGATATCCACCCATTTGAACAGATGGATATTTTATCATAAACCTCACCAAAATATGAAAAATAAAAGGGTAGATCAATGGTCTGAGTATAACCATCAACTGTTGAATGCCCGGCAGTTACCAAAGTACCAGGACCACCATAAGCAGGATCAATCTCTATCCAGTTGTATTCTGGTGCTGTGAAATATCCAGTATCTGTTGATTCGATTGCAAAATATCCGTACTCGGAAAAGGTCGGACTCTCTTCATTTATTTCACCGATGGGTATAGTAAACTCCAATTCCTGAAGTACAGTCTCAAGGTCGGAAATTTCCAATTTAAAACGTGCTAATTCCCCTGACATTACATCTGATACTTCAATTTCGAATGGAGCCAGGTTTATAGC
>JAGLWO010000674.1 GCA_023133395.1 Candidatus Cloacimonadota bacterium
ACAGTTCGCAGGTCTACTCTAGGTGGTGTTCCTGTCTTGAATCTTGCCAGTTTAAGACCAGCACTGATGAGTGACTCGGAAAGTTTATTAGACGCAGGTTCACCTGCCCTTCCTGAGCTATAACTAACATTTCCAACGTGAACTTTACCTCGCAAAAATGTTCCATTTGCCAGAATAACCTTTGAAGCAAAATATTCTTCCCCTAGATTCGATCTAACTCCGAGGACACACAATCTATCCTGGGAAAGAATTATCTCATTGATCATTGATTCTTTAACTTCTAAATTTTCCTGTGACTCTAAGGCTTGACGCATTACAATTGAATATTGAGTACGATCGTTTTGGGAACGTGGTGCCCACACAGCAGGTCCTTTTTTTCTGTTCAACATTCTGAATTGGATTCCCGTTAAATCAGCTGCTCTGCCTATTTCCCCACCAAGCACATCAAGTTCCCTGGCAAGATGACCTTTGGCAGGTCCTCCCATTGATGGATTGCAACTCATTCTTCCAATCGTTTCAATTTTTATAACAAAAATGAGAACTCTGGCTCCCATTTTTGCAGCTGCAAGAGCAGCTTCAATTCCAGCATGTCCAGCTCCGACGACTATAACATCATACTTATTCTTATTCATTGTAATATAAAATTCAAAATTTTATCTTATCCATTTCAAAAACTATCAAATCAATGTCAAGATAGTTAGCAATTCCTAACTTTTTGATTTGACAAAGAATTAATGAGTTAAAGTTTAGAACAAATTTTTATGAATTTGGAGTTAATTCATGGCAGAGCAAGAAAAAACAGCGATAACACCAACTAGAGAGGAAAATTATCCCGGGTGGTACCAACAAGTAATAAAAGCAGCTGATATGGCAGAGAACAGTGAGGTTCGCGGCTGTATGGTCATCAAACCCTGGGGTTATGCAATCTGGGAAAATATTCAGAAGAATCTGGATATAATGTTCAAGGAAACCGGTCATGTAAATGCTTATTTCCCGCTCTTTATCCCGAAAAGTTTCTTTGAAAAGGAAGCAGAACATGTGGAAGGCTTTGCCAAAGAATGTGCTGTAGTTACTCATTCCCGCCTGGAAGACGACGGTAAAGGTGGGTTGAGGCCCGCGGGTAAACTAACTGATGAATTAATCATTCGTCCTACAAGCGAAACAATTATCGGTGCATCTTTCAGTAAGTGGGTAAATTCATATCGAGACCTGCCACTTCTAATAAATCAGTGGGCAAATGTAGTTCGCTGGGAAATGAGACCCCGTCTCTTTCTACGCACAACTGAATTCTTATGGCAGGAAGGACATACAGTCCATGCTACAAAAGAAGATGCCATTGAAGAGACCTATAAGATGCTGAATGTCTATACCAGATTTGCAGAAGAATATCTGGCGATTCCAGTAATTCAAGGAGAAAAAACCGAATCTGAAAAATTCCCTGGAGCTGTTTCAACTTACACTTTTGAAGCAATGATGCAGGATAAAAAAGCTCTTCAAGGAGGAACTTCCCACTTCTTGGGATTAAATTTTGCCAAAGCTTCTAATATCAAATTCCAGAACAGAGAAGGAAAAGAAGAATATGCATGGACCACTTCCTGGGGTGTTTCAACAAGATTGATTGGAGCATTGATAATGACCCATGGAGATGATAACGGTCTGATTCTTCCACCAAGGATCGCACCTTTACATGTAGTCATTATTCCGATATATCGTAATAAAGATGAACAGAATAAAGTCGGAAACTTCATCGAAAGTATCACAGAAAAAATCAGACATTTAAAATATAATGATGAAAAGATAAAATTCAAAATAGACGGTCGCGATATGCGCGGTGGTGAAAAACTCTGGGAATGGATCAAAAAAGGTGTTCCAATCAGGCTTGAGATCGGCCCCCGTGATGTAGATTCTAATTCTGTTTTTATGGGTAGAAGAGACAAAAGACCCAGAGAAAAAGTAGGTGTTAGTGTGGATGATTTACTGAAAAATCTTCCTTCAATTCTTGATGAAATCCAGAATAACATTTACCAGAAAGCGCTTAATTTCCAGATTGAAAATACTATAAAAATAGATGGTAAAAATTCATTCTACCAGTTCTTCACACCGAAGAATAAAAATAATCCTGAAATCCATGGCGGTTTTGCCAATAGTCACTGGTGTGGCAGTTCAAAGTGTGAAGAAAAAATTAAAGACGACCTTAAAGTTACGATCAGGTGTATTCCACTTGATGCTTATGAAGAAATTGGAAAGTGCATCTGCTGCGGGAAGGAAAGTAAAAAAAGAGTTATTTTTGCTAAGGCTTATTAATGAAATTCTTTATCGATAAAGACACAACTATTTATTTAAACCAACTATTAAACGCTGCAGGTGTGATCGAAGATTACCGTGATATTCGTCATATAATTAATCGAGGTTTTGTTTCCGTAAACGAGAAAAATACATTCCAGCAAAGGAAGATAATCAGGGCAGGAGATGTTGTAAAATTTAAGAAACATCATATTAAAGTTCTGGAACACGAACCTTTAAAAGAAAAAAATGATGACTTATATTCCACACCGGGAATCAGACACGGGAAAGTAAATATTTGGAAAACAAAACCATTAAAAATTGAAATCGAATTAGATAAAGAAATCAAAGTGATTTCACAAAAAATACACGAAAAATTATTAAGCAGCAATTCAACTCT
>JAGLWO010000675.1 GCA_023133395.1 Candidatus Cloacimonadota bacterium
CAAAATTATATTCCATTTCTGTTGGTTGTATCATGGCTAACAGCAAAGAAGAAGAATAAAAATTAATTGTTTATCAATCTCAAAATATAAAAAAAATTAAAATGGAGCTACTTTATGAATAACCCCAAAAAAGAATTCGAGAGTATTCCCTATCCTGAAATGATACACAATCTACCTGAAATAGATATTCCTATAGATGGAATTCAAGGTTGGCTTCTTCAAAGTAAAAATAAACAGGTTGTATTTTTTAAGATTGACCCTGTGGGAAAAATGCCAGAACATTCTCACTGTTCCCAATGGGGAATTATGGTTGATGGAGAAATGGAATTAACAATAGGTGGACAATCAAAAATTTATCGTAAAGGTGACAGTTATTTTATCCCTGCAGGAGTTGTTCATTCAGCAAATTTCCTAACAAAAGTAATGGTCATAGATGTGTTTGATGCTC
Organism: Candidatus Cloacimonadota bacterium; assembly: GCA_023133395.1. GTDB lineage: Bacteria > Cloacimonadota > Cloacimonadia > Cloacimonadales > TCS61 > JACNIV01. Next base: position 449 of record JAGLWO010000675.1, read on the forward strand.
CTGCACGATACAAGACAAAATAGGAGATAGTTCATGCCTATCACAAAATTAGAACAAGTTTTAGAAAAGTTAAAAAAAGCAGAGAAGAAAACAATAGCTGTGGTAGCAGCTGAAGAACAAAATATACTGAGTGCAGTAAAGAAAGCCATTGATGAAAATCTTATCAATGCTGTGCTGGTTGGTAACAAGGAAAAAATCCACAAAATTGCCAAAGATATTAATTTTAACATATCCGGTCTTAAAATCATCGATGAAAAGGAACCCAGGCAATCAGCACATCTTGCAGTTAAACTTATAAGAGAAGGTAAAGCGAATGTTCTGGTTAAAGGTTTGGTGAACTCAGCCGATTATTTGAAAGCCATCCTAAATAAAGAAACCGGAATTTTACCTCCCAAAGCGATTCTTTCGCATGTAACAATCTTAGAATTCCCAACTTACCACAAATTGTTGTTTGTATCAGATATTGCCGTGATTTTTCAACCGGACCTCAAACAAAAGATTGCTATGACAAATTATTTGATAGATATAGCTCATAAATTCGAAATAAAAAAACCAAAAGTAGCAATGCTGAATTGCTCGGAAAAAATTGCTATTGATTATCAAAATTCGTATGATGCTGCCATTATTGCTACTATGGCAAAAAGACATCAGCTTAAAGATGCATTCGTGGATGGTCCAATGGCTCTTGATCTGGCAATTTCTAAAAAATCCTGTGAAACCAAAGGTATTAACAGCCCGGTTGGTGGAGATGCAGATGCCATTGTTTTTGGTAATATTGAGGCGTGCAATTCATTTTATAAAGCAGGTGTATATCTGGCAAACGCCAAAATGGCTGGTATTATTGTTGGTGCAAAAGCTCCGGTCGTTTTAACCTCCAGAAGTGATAGCGATGAATCAAAATTCTACTCAATTGCTGTGGCAGCATTCGTTGAAAGTTAATAATGATAAATAAACGATTAAGTTTTTTTTCTATTTCTGAAACCCAAAATTTCTTGACAGTATAATTTTAATTTTATGATAAGATATTTCTAAT
>JAGLWO010000676.1 GCA_023133395.1 Candidatus Cloacimonadota bacterium
ACCGGCTTATACTTCAATTGAGTTTGATCCAAACCATTGGGTTCTTTCGAGGAATAATACTTATCATTCATGTGAAATCAATAATGCCTATGCTGCTGATGAAAAAGTTATTATATACTGGAATGAATTTTGGGAAAAGATCAACGTGGATGGTTACAATCTATATCGATCAACTTCCCCAGGTGGACCATTTGAAATTCTAAATACAACCCTGATTACGGATACCTCTTATGAAGATGAAGAAGTAATAAATGGCATAACATACTACTATCGTTTGAAAGCAGTTAAAGATGTTAATTTTGAAACTCCATTTTCAGAAATTTATGAAGCTACACCTATGGATTTTCCTCTTGATCAGGGAATACTCGTTATAGATGAAACTATGGATGGATCCGGAATTCAGGGAAACCCGGATGACGCAATGGTTGATGAGTTTTATCAAAATGTGCTAAATACAGATTTTACTTCTTATGATTATGCAGATGAAGGAAGTCCAACTTTAGAATATCTTGTAAATTATTCAACAATCGTCTGGCATGATGATGACATATCCCAGAATGCTATAGAAGATAATATAAATAATCTTGGTTGCTATCTTGCAGGTGGTGGAAACCTATTAATTTCAGGATGGAAAACAGCAGCTGAAATTCCTGATTTCTTTAAGAGTGACTTTTTATCCTGTTTTGAGACACAGCTTATTTCTGAATGGGAATTCACAGGTGCAAGTTCAGCGGAATATGAAGATTTGAATTTGGATCCAGATAAAGTCAGTCCTACTTTTAATGGAATCTTACCGTATGTGTGTATTTTCCCTGAAGCAATAAATGGAATATATAATTTTGAAGGTATCCAGGGGAGTCAATACATTGGTGAGGTTTGCGCTCTAAAGGACCAACCCAATGCAACATTTGTTTTATTGGGTTTTCCATTGTATTTCTTTTATGAGAACGAAGTAGAAGGTTTTTTAAATCAGTTCTTAACTGAAATCGGAGAAGTGAGAACTGAAGATATTGTTGTAAATTCCAATAGATTCTACTCAATAGCCTATCCAAATCCGTTTAATCCGGAAATAATTATAGAATTCAATTTACCACAACCTTTAAAAGTGAAATTGGATATCTACAATATTAGAGGTCAGAAGGTAAAAACTCTTATTGATCAAAAAATGGAAAAAGGAGTCTGGAATAAAATCTGGGATGGAAAGGACAATGCAGGTAAGAATGTTTCCAGCGGAATATATTTCTATAAATTAGATGCAGTAAAATATAGTAGAATTCAAAAAATACTATTGATAAAATAAAAACTAAAAAACTTCTTGACATAAATTTGAATGATTACATATTTGTTATCGTTACAAATAAGGAATTGTAACAAAGGTTGAATTATGATTGATTTTAAAGAGCTTTTAAAAGAACATGGCATCCCGCCATCTCTACAAAGGATCAAAATATTGGAATATCTGCATAATTTTAAAACCCATCCCACTGCAGATATGATTTATCAAGCATTGGTGGATGAAATGCCCACACTTTCGAAAACTACGGTATATAATACTCTTAAAGCTTTTGCTGAAAAAGGTGTTATTGTGGAGCTTTCTTTATTTGAAAATGAAGTAAGATATGAATACAATACAACTCCTCATATTCATTTTAAATGTATTAAATGCGGAAAGATCTACGATATTTCAAAAACTTTTAAATGTTTAAAAGATGAGAAAATAGAAGGTCACAAAGTATCGGAACATCACATAAATTTAAAAGGTATTTGTAAGAGTTGCCTGGAGAATGCAAAGGGCTAAGAAAATGCCAGAACTTCCCGAAGTGCAAACTGTAATTAATGGACTGAACCAAAAGGTTCTGGGTAAGGAGATCAAGGAGATCATTGAACTCCGACCGGGAACAGTGATCTGGCAAAATCCTGTTACAAGTTTGGGAAGTATTAATTTCATTTCGAGAAGAGGAAAATATATTCTAATGCAAACTTCCAAAGATTACAAACTTGTAATACACCTGCGAATGACGGGAAAATTGATATTTGAGACTGACCTGGTAAAGACATCGGATCACGCCAGAGCAGAACTAGTTTTTAGCGATAATACAAAATTGATTTTCAATGATGTTCGAGCTTTTGGCAAAATTCAAATACTTAAAATAAATGAGGAAATCAAAGCATTCCAAAAGCTGGGCTTAGAACCATTATCAGATGAATTTGATGCCAGGTATTTGAAGAATAAACTAAAAAACAGAAAAGCTCCCATCAAAAATATTCTGCTTGACCAACGGGTTATTGCTGGATTAGGCAACATCTATGTTGCAGAAATTCTCTTTCGCAGCAAGATAGATCCGAGAGTTCCGGGCAAGAGACTTAAAAAAAAGCAGTTGGAAAGCATTGTGTCGGAAACAAAAACAGTTTTGAAGGAAGCTATCAAATATAACGGAACTACGATTTCCGATTATCGCAGTGTAGAAGATAAAATCGGTGAATTTCAGAATTTCCTAAAAGTGTATGGTAAAAAAATCTGTGAATGTGGTACTGAAATAATGAGGATAAAACAGGCAGGACGCTCAACCTATTATTGTCCTGTGTGTCAGAAGTAATGCTCCCATTTATAAGGGGAGAAAGAAAAATGAAATTTTTCAGAGGGGTTTATTATGAAAGCTATTGAAATCAAAAAAGGAATCTACTGGGTAGGTGGTATTGACTGGGATTTACGTAATTTCCATGGTTATCTTACTCAACGAGGTTCTACTTACAATTCATATTTGATAATCGATGATAAAATCACTCTTATTGATAATGTTAAATATTACTTAGCTGATGAACTGATCGCAAGAATATCTGCAATTATCGATCCTTCTAAAATTGATTATATCATTCAGAATCATATTGAGATGGATCATACCGGTTCAATTCCAGAAATTAAAAAGTTATGTCATAATGCAAAACTCTTTGCTTCTCCTAAAGGTGTGGAAGGTCTGCAAAAACATTTCAAGCAAAATTGGGCTTTCCAAATAGTAAAATCAGGAGATGTCTTAAAATTAGGCAAACGAAGTTTGCATTTTGTTCAAACTCCGATGGTTCACTGGCCTGATAATATGGTAAGTTATTGCCCCGAAGAAAAAATCCTGTTTTCCAATGATGCTTTCGGGCAGCATATCGCATCTTCGGAGAGATTCGATGATGAATATCCTTTCAATATTATGATGCATGAAGCGGGGAAATATTATGCCAATATTGTTCTTCCTTATGGAACACAGGTGCAGAAAGCTCTGAAAATTGTGGGAGGATTGGATATTGAAATCATCTGTCCCAGCCATGGTCTCATCTGGCGTTCTCAAATTCCTGAAATTATCAAAGAATATAAGAAATGGTCGGCAAATAAAATGGATGAGAAAGCTATTATTATTTATGATACAATGTGGAAATCCACGGAAAAGATAGCTTATAATATTCTGGAAGCATTCGAGGAGAAAAATTTTAAAACAAGAATGTTTAACCTTCAACATACTCATATTTCCGATGTTATGACAGAAATCCTGACTGCAAAATATATCTGCGTAGGTTCACCGACTTTGAATAATAATATCTTGCCCACGGTTTCAGCTTTTTTAACTTATTTGAAAGGGCTTGCTCCCAAAAACAGGATTGGACTTGCTTTCGGTTCTTACGGTTGGGGAGGGCAGAGTATTGGAATAGTTGAAAATATTCTTAAAGATTGCGGTTTTGAAATGCTCGAGCAGATCAAATTGCAATATGTTCCCGATGAAGAATTATTGGAAAAAGCAAAGGAAAAATTAAAAGAAGAAATATAGGAGGATAAAATGACTCAATTAAGAGAAATCTATTTCTGCGAAATATGTGGAAATGTAGTGGAAATTATGAATGAAGGAGCACCGGCACTTGTTTGCTGTGGAGTTCCGATGGTAAAGTTGGAAGCAAAAACAGAAGATGCTTCTACAGAAAAGCATGTACCATTTGTGGAAGAAGTAGAAGGTGGAGTTCTGGTTAAAGTCGGTCAGAATCAGGAACACCCAATGTTGGAGAATCATTATATCAAATTCATCGAAGTTCTCAGGAAAGACAAAATTTGCAGGTTAGAATTAAAACCCGGCGATAAACCCGAAGGATTCTTCCCAGTAAAAAAAGAAGAAATCATCGAAGTGAGAGAATGGTGCAATTTGCATGGATTGTGGAAAAGTTGATATGAAT
>JAGLWO010000677.1 GCA_023133395.1 Candidatus Cloacimonadota bacterium
TGGACATCAACAAATAATTTGTTTTATCTGATCATTTTTGGCTATATCGGTTTTGCAATTGCCATTGGCGGCATTTTAAATATTACATTATCTAAAAAGCATAAACACTGGGGAAGAAAAACCACCCAGTTAATGATCGGGTTTTTCATGATCGGCTTTCTGGGATTTATTGGTAATGAAAACATGCAGATCGAAGGTTTCTTCTTTTATGTATTTTCTGGAATTTTTGCAGGAGCTACCCTTCATTACCTAATTGCTAAAATTGCCGGACCGTTATATTTTGGCAGAGCATGGTGCGGCGGGGCTTGTTGGACAGCAATGGTTCTTGATTTTTTACCTTGGGTAAAACCTAAATATCCCAGAAATAAAAAACTGGGAATTATTCGATATTTTCATTTCTTTGCTTCTTTATTATTGATTGTATTTTTATTCTATGTTTTAGAATATAAAGAAAATGATTATCCTTCTAAAGAACTTGTATGGATGATAATTGGTAATACAATATATTACATAATAGCAATCTCCTTAGCTTTCGGTTTTAAAGATAATCGGGCATTCTGCAAATATGCCTGCCCCATTCCAGTTACTCAAAAACTAACTGCATACTTTGCTGTTTTAAAGCAAAAAGTCAACACTGAAAAATGCACCGAATGTGGTTTATGTGAAATAAATTGTCCGATGAATATTAGAATTTTACAATATGCAAAAGAAGGTAAAAGGATTCTTTCGACTGAATGTATCCTATGTAATACATGCGCTGATATTTGCCCAACCAATGCAATTAAAACCACATCAGGTTTTGATTTTCAGTTTAAGGAATATATTAATTAAATAATATTTACCAGTTCCACCAACCTAAATCGGTATAATATAAATTACGTTAAGAGACAGATCGCGACTTATCTCTCATTATTCCAATTCTACAAAATATTCATCCTGTTTCCATAACAATGGATTCTTTTCAATGTAATCTGATATCCTGATCAATTGTTCATCATTGCGAATGATGTGGTCGTAGAATGATTTTTGCCATGTAAATTTATGTTTTGATTTTTGATTAATATATTTTGATGAATACGTTTTAAATCCACGTATAATTTCAGATAAACCATACGTAGGGAATGGTTTCAAACCATTCCTTTTGTTGGTTGTTGGTTCATTTTGGAACGGTTTAAAACCGTTCCCTACGATTTCGATAATTCCATGAATGTGATTCGGCATAATTACAAATGCATGTAACATACAATTCTTGTAATGGTTGGGTAAATCCAACCAGCATTCTTGTACAATCCGTCCTGCATCATTCAACAGCATTTCGCCGTTCTTCACACGACCGAAATATTCTTTCATTCCATGCGTACAGATCGTTACAAAATAACAACCAGGTGTGGAATAATCGTAACCCGCAAAACGGTTACGTTTACGGTTATAAATCATTTTATCACCCAAAAAACAATTTTCGTAGGGAACAGTTTCAAACTGTTCCAATTAATCCGAACGATCACAGACCATTCCTTTATTATCCATTAATCTATCTGATTAGTCTAAATCGATAAAGTTAAGTCGAGAATAAAATATCAAGTAAATAAAAATATTATAAAGTACTGATAACTTCTTTATCAATTCGTTTAATAAACTGTTGGCTTATTAATATTGACATTTATGCATATTAAAAAAGTTTTGAGCAGCTTTAAAGAGGATAAGTATGTTCAGATTAGACGATAAGCACCTGGAAAAGGCAAAGGAGCTGGCGGCTCATAACAGGAAGAAGAAAACCTGTAACACCTGTTATGACCGCGGTTATATTGGCACAGCTCCTGACAACACAATTATGTTATGCCATAAATGCGTGGACATTGAAAAAGCAACAAAAGCCTGGAAAGATTATGTGAAAGACATTCCGGAGCTGAAAGAATATTACAAAGAATTATTTGAAGAAGGGAAAGAATAACCTTTGAGAGTTGGCATAAGCCAATTCTCTTCATAGATTTTTTTAACAGGAGTTTAAATGTATAAAAGTGTAAATATAAAAGAAAAAACAGCAGACCTGGAAAAAAGGATCCGCAAATATTGGGAAGAAAAAGACACTGCTCTAAAAAGCGAGAAATATCGCGAAAAAGCAAAACAATTCGTATTTTTTGAAGGACCTCCCACAGCTAATGGTATGCCCGGAATTCACCACGTAATTTCCAGGGCTATCAAAGACTCAGTCTGCCGTTACAAAACCATGAAGGGCTTTCTTGTAAAAAGAAAAGCTGGTTGGGATACTCACGGTCTTCCAGTTGAGATAGAGGTTGAAAAACAACTCGGTTTGAAAGATAAAAAAGAAATCGAAGCATACGGTCTGGAAAAATTCAACAATAAATGTAAAGAATCTGTATTTACTTACGAAAAAGAATGGCGTGAAATGACCAGAATCATGGGCTACTGGTTAGATATGGATAATCCATACATCACCCTTACAAACGACTATATCGAAACTGTATGGTGGATTTTGAACGATTATTACAAAAAAGGATTGATCTACAAAGGGCATAAGATCGTTCCTTATTGCCCCAGTTGCGGAACTCCACTTTCCAGTCACGAAGTTGCACAGGGATATGAAGATACAGAAGACCCATCGGTTTTCATTAAATTTAAAGTCAAAGAAGAAGACAAAACCTTTTTCTTAGCCTGGACAACAACACCCTGGACATTGATCTCAAATGTAGCTTTAGTTGTACATCCATCTAAAATATATGTTAAGATCAAACACAACAATGAATTTCTTATTCTGGCAAAAGCACGCCTTGAAGTCATCGAAGGAGAATATGAAATCGTTAAGGAATACACAGGTAAAGAACTTGAATTCAAAGAATTTGAGCAGCTTTTCCCATTTGTTGTTCCCAAGGAAAAAGCATTCTACATTGCTCTGGCAGATTACGTAACAATGGATGAAGGAACTGGAGTTGTTCATGCTGCACCTGCATTTGGTCAGGATGATTATGACATCGGGCTTCAATACAATTTACCTGTGATTCAACCTGTAGATGAAACTGGAAAATTTACTGAAAAAATAACTGACTGGGCTGGAGTGTTCGTTAAAGATGCTGATAAGGGAATCATCAGAAACCTGAAAGAGAGGAATATGCTCTACAAACGCAAACAGATCGTTCATAGTTATCCATTCTGCTGGCGCTGCGATAGTCCTCTTATATATTATGCTCGTTCAAGCTGGTACATTAAAACCAGTAATTATAAAGAAAAGATGCTGGAAAATAACAGGAAAATAAACTGGTATCCCCCATTTGTCGGAGAAAAGCGCTTTGGTGAATGGTTGGAAAATAACGTTGACTGGGCAATTTCCCGTGACAGATTCTGGGGAACTCCACTCAATATCTGGGTTTGTAAGAAATGTGGCGAATTAGAAAGCATTGGCTCAATCAAAGAACTGCGCGAAAAAGGTAAAATGAAGACTGGTTCTGATGTTCCTGAAGATATCGAACTTCATAGACCTTATGTGGATAATATCGAATTAGAATGCTCAAAATGTATAGGTAAAATGCGCAGAACATCGGAAGTTATCGACTGCTGGTTTGATAGCGGTGCTATGCCTTTTGCACAATGGCACTATCCGTTTGAGAATAAAGATAGATTTGAAAAAGAGCTGTTCCCTGCAGATTTCATCAGTGAAGGTATTGACCAGACACGCGGCTGGTTCTATTCAATGCTGGCTATCTCCACAATGTTAATGGGAAAATCTTCTTACAATAATGTGCTGGTAAATGACCTTATACTCGATAAAGAAGGTCAGAAAATGAGCAAAAGGAAAGGTAACATTCTCAATCCCATAGAGATGATGGAAAAGTATGGTGCAGATGCAGTTCGCTGGTATTTGCTTGTTGTAAGTCCTCCCTGGATCCCAACCAGGTTCGATGAAAAAGCAGTTGCAGAAATAGTAAATAAATTCTTTGGAACTCTGAAGAATGTTTATTCATTTTATGTAACTTATGCGAATATCGATAATTTCGATGCTGAAAAGTACGAAATAAAAGATGAAAAAGAAGCAGAAATCGACAGATGGGTAATTTCCAAGCTTAATAGCCTGATTTCCGATGTAACCAGAAACATCGATAAATACGATCTTACCAGAGCAGTACGAGCAATCCAGAGTTTCGTGGTTGATGAGCTTTCCAACTGGTATGTACGTCGCAGCAGAAGAAGATACTGGGAAATGAAACTGACAGAAGATAAAAAGCAGGCATTTCTTACCCTGTACCAGGTTTTGATTGCAGTCAGTAAATTATTGGCTCCCTTTGCTCCTTTCCTTTCCGAAGAGATATTTCTTAACCTGACAGGCAAGGAAAGTGTACATCTCGAGGATTATCCAGTTTGTAATAAAAATGTGATCTATCCGAAATTAGAAGAAGAGATGAGAATAGTTATCGACCTGGTTTCTCTTGGTAGAGCAGCCCGAAATACCTGTCAGATAAAGGTTCGTCAGACCCTTTCTGCTTTTTATATTCCAGAAAAATATAAATCTCTGGTTGTTAGAATGGAAAATCTCATCAAAGAAGAAATCAATGTGAAAGAAATCAAATACATCAAGGAAAAGAGTGATTTTATCAGCTATGAATTCAAACCGAATTTCAAAGTAATGGGACCGAAATATGGGAAACACATAAATCGCATTACTGCAGCCCTTGAACAGATGGATGCAAACCATATTGTTGAAACATTGCGTCAGGGAAAGGATTATTATCTTGAGATAGATGGCGGAACTTTCAAACTCACTGAAGAAGACCTGTTTATCTCCATCAAGGGTAAAGAAGGTTTTGTTTTTGAGACCAATAAGGAGCTGTTTGCTGCTCTTGATACAAAATTGACACCAGAACTTATAGAGGAAGGACTGGCTCGCGAACTTGTAAATAAAATTCAATATACACGTAAGGAAAGAGATTTCGAGATCATGGACAGGATAAATCTGTTCTATTTTGCAGGAAATGACATCCAGAAAGTATTTTCCACACATTCTGAATATATCAAAAATGAGACTCTTACAAATTCAGTTACTCTCGTTAAAAAACCTGATAGTACCATGAAAAAATGGGATGTGAATGGAAAAGAGGTGTATCTGAAGATCGAGAAAAGTAAATAAATGGGAAATGATAAATGGCAAAGATAAAACCGTTCAAAGGTGTGAGACCTGCTCGCAGAAAGGTTAAAGCTGTTGCTTCTCCACCTTATGATGTGCTTAGTTCTGCTGAAGCTCGTAAACAGGCTAAAGGAAAGCCTTACAGCTTCCTGCATGTAGTAAAGCCTGAGATTGATCTCCCCGAAGATATTAATCTTTATGATGAAGCTGTTTACAAGAAAGGCAAAGAAAACCTTTATAAAATGATAGATAAAGGCATCCTGATCCAGGATAAGAAACCGTGCTTCTATTTATACCGTCTTATTATGGGGAATATCGACCAGATAGGATTGGTTGCTGGAGCTTCTATCGAAGATTATGAAAACGACATCATTAAAAAACACGAGTTTACACGTGCAGATAAAGAAGCAGACAGAATAAAACATGTGGAAACTTTAAATGCAAATACAGGTCCGGTTTTCCTCACCTACAAAGCATGTGAAGATATGAATAGCTTTGTATCTAAACTTATCAAAAAGAAACCTGTTTATAACTTTGAAGCAGATAATGGTATCAGGCACATTTTCTGGAAGATAGATGATGAGAAAAATATCGAAAAAATCATTAATATATTTAAAGATATTGATTATCTTTATGTAGCAGATGGACATCATCGCTCAGCTTCAGGAACTATAGTTGGTCAAAGAAGAAGAAAAGCCAATCAAGATCATACAGGGGAAGAAGAATACAACTACTTTTTGTCTGTTATCTTTCCACATGATCAGCTTTATATTATGGATTACAATCGGGTTGTAAAAGATTTGCATGATCATTCTGTTAAAGAATTCCTGGAATTGGTTGAAGAAAAATTTGAAGTTGAAGCTTTTTCGATTGATACTCCTTATCGTCCGGAAAGTTTGCATAATTTCGGGATGTATCTTGACGGTACCTGGTATAAACTTACAGCAAAGAAAGGAACATTCCCGGAACACGACCTTGTAAGATCTCTTGATGTATCTATTCTGCAGGAAAATCTTTTAATCCCTATTTTGGGTATTGGTGATCCTCGTACAGATAAACGAATCGACTTTGTAGGTGGAATTCGCGGGCTGGAAGAGCTATCGCGTCGAGTAGATACTGGTGAAGCTGTTGCTTTTTCCATGTATCCCACTTCTATCGAGCAACTAATAGCAATTGCAGATGCTGGTAAAGTATTGCCTCCTAAATCTACCTGGTTCGAACCAAAACTTCGGTCCGGGGTTATCGTTCATTTACTGGATTAAGGAAAATTAACCACTG
>JAGLWO010000678.1 GCA_023133395.1 Candidatus Cloacimonadota bacterium
TCCTTGTTGGTGACACTTGAAATCTACAATTTGAAAGGACAGAAAGTAAAAACACTCGTTAATGAAACAATACCAGCAGGAGAGCATTCAGTAGTCTGGAATGGAAAAGACGATTCAGGGAAAACTGTCGCCAGCGGCATATATTTATGTAAAATGAGAAATGGAAAATATTCTGCTATGATTAAGATGATTTTAATGAAATAAAAAAAATGGAGGAACAAATGAAGAAAGGAGATTTGATGGTTTTTGTTTTATTTTTAATTACTGTAAGCATATTTGCAGATCCACCAGCAACGTATGACCTTCGTGATGTTAATGGAGAAAATTATGTAACATCAGTAAAATCCCAGCAGGGTGGCACTTGCTGGACTCATGGCGCTATGGCTGCTATGGAAGGAAACCTGATGATAACCGGAGCATGGACTGCAGCCGGTGAGGTTGGTGAACCAGACCTTGCAGAATATCACCTGGATTGGTGGAATGGATTTAACCAGTTCAATAATGATGATATAGACCCACCAACAGGTAATGGTCTGGAAGTTCATATGGGAGGAGACTACCGGGTTACTTCTGCTTATCTTTCCCGTGGAGAGGGAGCTGTTCGCGATATTGATGGACAATCCTACAGCACACCTCCAGCCAGATGGGACCCCAGTTATCATTATTACTATCCACGACAGATTGAATGGTATGTAGCAGAACCGGATTTGAGTAATATCGATCTTATAAAGTACATGATAATGGACTATGGTGTGATGGGAACTTGCCTGTGTTATGACGGCTCTTTTATTAACTATCAATATATTCATTATCAACCACCATCCAGCACATTAGACCCTAACCATGCTGTTGCAATTGTTGGTTGGGATGACAACAAAGATACTCAGGCACCCCAACCCGGAGCTTGGCTTATAAAAAATAGCTGGGGATCAGGTTGGGGATTAAATGGTTATTTCTGGATTTCCTACTATGATAAACATTGCTGTCAGAATCCTGAGATGGGTGCAATATCCTTCCAGAATGTCGAACCTCAGCAATACGATAATATTTACTA
>JAGLWO010000679.1 GCA_023133395.1 Candidatus Cloacimonadota bacterium
CGAAATAATAATATTTTGAGGAGTATAAACCAGTTTTCCCTCCGCGTTATATATACGCAAGATCGCTTTATCATCTTTCTGGGAAGCAAACTCGATAGGAAATTTCTCTCCAGCATAGGGATCGAAGGGTTTAGCAGGTATGTTCAGGATAGCCCGATGAGAGGTCACACCATAAAAGATCTTTTTGGGATCACCAGTTGGGAATGTCTCTATCGTACCGGTCGAATCTTTGGCAGTAATATAAAAATAAACCGTAGTTCCCTCCTTTTGTCCAGGAATGGTGGCATAATATTCTATGGAACGTTCAGTAGTCATTTCTATGTATTCATCAAAATCATAATCGCGTGAAGTCTTCCACCAGAGTAGAACATCGCAACTGTCATAGTAAGAAAACTGAACCAGCACATCTTCGTCGACAGCTGGATAGTTTTCATAAACAATAGCGCCGATTCCACCCAGAACCAGATCATTGGCATTACGGGGATTAAGAGCATAATTATAAAAATTGTAATCAATTATACCTGTGATAAACAGAAATTCATCACCGATCTGGGGATTGATATATTCATAAAATCCATCATCTATCTGGCATTCTCCACTATCGTCATCAACATACCATTCATTATAACTATTGGGTGTTTCAGTGACTTCCACATTAAAGATGGTAACCAGAACACTTTCGTACATCTCTTCCGTAGCCAGTTCATGCGTTGTTATCTGAGCCGGATCGGGAACAGGGTTACCACTGCTGAGAGTTGTAGCTGTTCCGTAAGCAATTTCAGTAAAATTGTAATATTCGGATATTTCTCCGGTTATTTCAATTTCATCACCTAGGTTTGGTTCTATATTGGCGGCGAAAATATAAAGTCCACTCCATGCACCACCTTCCGGCATGGAAATAAAGAAATTATCATTATATCCACTAAAACCTGAACCTGTTACTATCCCATTGGTAGTTACTACCTCTCCCTCATAAGGTGAATCACCACTTGTGGCTTCAGTATATTGTATATCGTAAATGCTTACATACTCTGCAGAAAGGAAGGATATCATAAGAAGGCCAAACATTGTTAATAAAAGTTTATTTTTCATTTTTCCTCCACAGTTTCTTTCCTGTGAAACAGGGTATAAACCATCATCAGAATTATGGCGACCACAATACAACTATCTGCAATATTGAACACAGGCCACCTGGTCATGATCACATCTGGAAAATCGCACCAGATAAAATCAGTTACACTGCCAAGTGCTATCCTGTCAATTAAATTCCCCAGAGCACCACCGAGAATCATAGCGAAAGTCACCTTTTCAATTTTGGTTTTAGATTTATTAAATAGATAAATTATCAGGACTATAGCTGCGATGGTGATGATAATAAAGATAATTTTGTTAAGTAGATGGCTTCCAAAGGAGAAACTGAAAGCAGCACCAGTATTGCGGACATAGGTTATCCAGATAAGTTTTTTTGTGACTTTGATTACCTGTCCAACATCAAGGAATTTCCGGATAAAAAATTTTGAGAGCTGATCAATAAAGATTATAACCAGTGATATCCAGAAATAGGAATATCTATTCACTAATGTCTTCAAAGTTTTCTTCTATTATTTTTTTCTTCTCTGGATTTGCATTCAATACAGTATTTTGCGTAGGGAACTATCTTGAGTCTTCTTACTCCTATGTATTTTCCGCAGATTTCGCATATACCATAAGATTTTTCATAGATTCTTTTTAAAGCCAGATTAATTTTATTTAGTTTCTCTATCCCCTTATTGAGAAGATAAACACGTTTTTCAGATTGATCTGTATCCGTTCCCATATCTGCCTGATGCAGAGAATAGGAGGAGAGATCACCACTACTATTTTTAGCTCCACGTTTCTGGATCTCATCGATTCCATTAATGATTTTCTGAGCCTGATT
>JAGLWO010000068.1 GCA_023133395.1 Candidatus Cloacimonadota bacterium
GTAGCAATTGTAAAAGATAATGATGCTATTATTGCTTTCAACTTCCGGTCAGACCGTATGCGTCAAATAACCAGAACTCTAAAATCTCCCGTGTTTGACAAATTCCCGGTTAAGAAATTCCAAAATTTGAAATACGTTTCTTTTAATGAATACGATGCTAAATTAAATCCTTATGTACAGGTTGTATTTAGACTACCCGAACTGACAAACATTCTTGGAGAAGTGATATCCGATAATAATTTGAAGCAATTAAGGCTTGCCGAGACTGAAAAATATGCACATGTAACCTTCTTTTTCAATGGTGGGAAGGAAAAACCCTTTAAAAATGAAGACAGGATATTAGTCGATTCTCCCAGAATTCCCACTTATGATTTACAACCGGAGATGAGTGCTTTTAAGGTTAAAGAGAAATTGATAAATGCTTTAAATAGTGATAAATATGACTTGATCATTACAAATTTTGCAAACTGTGATATGGTGGGTCACACAGGAGTATTTGAAGCTGCAAAAGCTGCTGTGGAAGCAGTTGATAAATGTGTTGGAGAAATTATTCCAATTGCTAAAGAAAATGGATATAATATTATCCTGACTGCGGATCATGGAAATGCTGAGAAAATGCTGGATGAAGATGGAAATGTATTTACTGCACATAGCACAAACAAAGTTCCTTTTGTTGTTTCTTTAATTTCAGGAAAACCTTTAAAACTTAAAGATGGAATTTTAGCTGATATTGCTCCCACGATTTTTAAAATTATGGGAATAAAGCAGCCTGCTAAAATGACAGGGAATTCATTAATGTAACATAGATTGAAAGATAGAAATAAGAAATTAAGGAGTACTTATGTCAGCTTTTGAACGTATCGATATGAAAAAACGCAGAACCATTCCTCCCGCAGTAAAACTTATTTTACTGGTTGCTGTTATTTTCGGGTTTATGCTACACAATTGCTGGAAAAAGAGTCAGGGACGAAATCTACAAATTTCTGAAATTGAAATTACTGAGCTAACCAGGGTCAGTGCTGATGTTGCGTTCGTAGTTTCCAGTCGAGCCAGCATTGAATTGAAGAAATCTATATTGATCGAGATCTATACAAAATCAGGTGAACTGATTGCCAGTAAAATATCACGCATTACAATTCCTCCAAAAACTAAAAAACGCTACCTGAAAATTCTACAGAAATTTAATTTTCCCCTCGATAATCCGGAAGATATCGATGAAATTTCTATCACCTGGTACAAATAAAGGGGAAAAAATGAGAAGATTATTTATAGTAATTATCCTGATATTTTGCAGCATGTTATTTTCAGAATTCAACAAAATCGACTTATTAAAAAACAATCCTGCAATTTCAAACGATTCTCTATTTATCCTGCTTTCAAATTGGAATGAATATGAGAAACCGGAAAGTACCGGAGTTTTTATAAAAAAGGAAAATGTTATTAATGACACATTGACTGCTCCTTATTTTATTCATATTCCACAGAATTATGATCACGCTAATCCTGCTCCCATTCTGGTCTATCTTCATGGTGGAGTGAAAAGAAAAGAATTCATTGAAGATTTTTCAGAATACGTTCCCCAAATAACTGCTCTGTTTCCCGATGAAGTTATTAACAACTGGTTCTTTCTCTTCCCGCAGGGAAATCAATACACAATCTGGTGGGAACTAGTTGGAATGGAAAACATCAAAACCCAGATCAGGAATTTAAAGGAAAATTACAATATTAATGATAACAGAATTTATATGACCGGTTTTTCTGATGGAGGTTCAGCTTCTTTTCATTTTGCTCTTACAGACCCAAATTTATTTGCTGCATTTTATCCTTTGAATGGGTTTATTGCTGTTGGTTCCAGATTAACCAAAAATCCTGCTTATTTACCAAATATGCAAAATAGACACTCGCGTGCTATCAATACAGACGAGGACAGCCTTTATCCCTCAACTAATATGAGACTCCTGATGGAACTTTCCCTGCAAGCGGGAGCAGATCTTTTGTATAAAGAATATTGGGGAATTGGACATGACTTTGGTTATGCAGGTGTGGATATTCCAATAATGGTCGAAGATATGAAAAACCAGGCGCGAGATATCTTCAGAAGTAATATCTTATGGGAATCCTCCATTCCTGAATTCAACTATTGTGACTGGCTTGAAATTACCAAGCTCGATACCCTGGAAACACCCAAAGAGTGGCAGAAAGAATACAATATAAAAATGGAAAATAAACGCATCCAATTCGGGTTCTATCATGATGAGAAATTTGAAGGAATGGGCGTAAACGTAAGAGATATTATAGAGGGTTCCACTGCAGACAGTATGGGTTTGAAAAAGGATGATATTGTAATTAGAATGGATGGAAAAGATGTGGAAAACGTAAAAAAACTTAGTGAATTGAAAACCTTCAAAAAAAGAGGGGATAAAGTTTCTTTAACTGTTCTTCGAGAAGATAAAGAAGTAAAATTAACCGGTAAATTCCCTGAAGTAGAATTTTATGATGCTTTTTCCTACGATCTTCCTTCCGGTGCTGTTAAAGTAAAATATTGGGGGAATCACTTTGAGATCGAAACTTCCCGCGTTGATGAACTGGCAATATATATTCATCCCGATATGGTAAACCTGGAAAACCCTGTTACTGTGAATATTAATGGTAAAGAAGTTTTCAATGAGCATATCTCTATCAACCGTGAATTTATGGTTGAGAACTTC
>JAGLWO010000680.1 GCA_023133395.1 Candidatus Cloacimonadota bacterium
TAGGAGGATCATCTTTTTAGTTTTTTCATAATTTTCAGTTTTTAGCTTATAGAAATATATTCCGCTGGATACAGGTTTATTGTTTTCATCCTTCCCATTCCAAACTACTGAATGAGTGCCTTTTGAATAGTGTTCGTTAATCACTGTTTTCACTTTCTGTCCTTTGATGTTGTAAATTTCAAGATTCACAAACGAGAGTGTTTGTGTTACAGAAAAAGAAATTGTTGTTTCCGGATTGAAGGGGTTAGGGTAATTCTGAGAAAGACTGTAGGATGTTGGCACAAATAAATTATCACCTTCTATGCCAACTCCACCGGTGTATTGCAAAATATAGAATCCACAAGTACCATTGGCTACATAAACAAGGTCACTTTCAACATATACATCGTATACGATGTTGTACAAATCGTAATAGCCTATCATCACTGGGTTGTAAGTGTCAGAGATGTCAATGACTTCTACGCAAGGAATACCACCATAAATAAACATAGTGCCTAAATAAGCAAAGTTTCCAGCCACATAGATACTCCTGGCAGGTCCACTCGTTGCAAGGTTTGACATTTCCACAGGATTGGCAGGATCAGATACATCCACGATTCTCAATCCTCCAGTTCCGTCAGCAATGTAGGCGAGATCTTCCACAACATATATTTCATAAGTTGGTGCAGTCGGGCTTCCTTGAGTGGGGTAGTGTCCTACCTCAAAGGGTGCTTCCGGGTTGGATACATCAATAATAAACATACCTTGCCTATTAGCAACATAGGCGTAGTTTCCATCAACAAAGACCCTTGATCCTTTGACGTCACACGCACCTGTCACAAAGGGATTAGTTGGATCTGATATATCCAATATAAAAAGACTGTCTTCCCACATTATATCCTCTATACAACCACAAAGATATACATATTCTCCAACCACATCGAGACCATACGCATAGAAATCCGGTGTATTGTAGTAACCCATCTCCGTTGGATTAGTCGGATCAGAAACATCCACAATTCTCAAACCGCCCTCATCATCACCAATGTAGGCATAGGGTAGTTGTACAGATATCTCCTTACACTGGGCATCAGATCTAAAAGAGCCCACTATTGTTGGACTTACAGGATCAGATATGTCCACAATCCTTAAGGCACCTCTGGCAGTATAATTTGAAGCCCAATAATTATAATCAGCAATGTATGCATAATTGCCAACCACTTCAACTGAATGAGCAATAGAACCAGTATACCAGTCTGCGACTGGAATAGGGACACTTACATCAGACACATCAGCGACCACCAATCCACCAGAACCAGCTGCTAAATAAGCAAAACCGACATCGCCATCAATCTTAAATGGAGAGCCTTCTGTATCACAGGATCCTACTTCAAACGGATTAGCTGGATCTGAAATACTGATTATTAAAAGTCCTCCTTCGCCGTACCCCTCTTGCCTAGCAACATAAGCATAATTTCCCGCAATATAAAATTTTATACTCCCCTCAGATAATCCACATGCACCCATTTGCTGGGGCTGGGTGGGATTGGATATGTTGGTGATGACCAAGCTAACTTCCCCCATATAGTCGAAAGTAAGATAAGCATAGTCCCCACTCACTTGTACATCTCGATTACAACCATCTCCTGATATGAAGGCACCAACTACATTGGGTGCAGTAGGGTCGGAAACATCAACAATCTTCAGGCCATTGGAACAAGATGCAACATAGGCATAGTTACCAACTACCTCTACTTCCTGTGTCCAATATCCAAATGGTCCACCACCAAAGTCTAAGAAGTTCACCTCGCTGGGATTAGCAGGATCGGATACATCGAGTATCAAAAGGCCATTAAATGGCTCTGACTCTATGCTTAGACAAGCATAGAGATAGTCGCTGGTTGCATAAACACCCAATATATAGCCATCCGTTTCGTAGTAACTTACCTCGTGTGGAGCGGTAGGATCTGAAATATCGACAATCTGGATTCCCGCTCTTGAGTCAGGCATGAATAACTGAGATACATAAGCATATTCGCCCGTAACATAGATATCGAAGGCCATAGCAAGATGAATAGGAACATGTCCTAAAAGTGAAGGTTCTAAAGAATCGCGAATATCGAAAATCAATATTGCTGCCTCCGTTCCCACAAAGGCAAGGGTGTCCCGGATGAAGACCGACATGGGGGGACCATACAAACCTCTGCCAACAAATTCGACATTCAATGAATCACGCAAGTTTGAGGTTTTGGAATATGGTTTAAATCCCGTTAGATCGTTGTCTTCATAAAACAAACCAGTACGAGAAAGAAAATCGTAGTCTTCAACCGCAAAACCAACTGATGATGTAGTCATACTTGCAGGTGTTTTCTGTTCATCTTCGCCTGCAAATAAAAAGGGGCTATATAATAAGCACATTATAACCCCTAATATTACAATTGATTGCAACTTATTCATAAACATAATATTCTCCTATCTTTAGTTTTTCTCTTTTTACTGATTAACATTATAATGAGTATTTCTCTATAGAAGTATCTCTCCTATTTTAGATATTAACCCTGATAAATGATTTCTTTTATACCTATGCTGAATCTAACAAAGGTTACATTCACAGGGCAAGCATTCCAAATTCACCTCCCTATTATTTAAATTAACATTTCATATATATTTGTCTTGATCCTCCTTTTTTATTATTTTTCTAATAAAAAAATGTGCATCTAAAACAAATCAGATACACATTTTTATTATACTTTCTCTTTAATCTTAAACTCTTCAAATGGTATTGCTTTTTCCCAGACACTTTCAAATACATACTTAAGTGCTTTTGCAAAGCTGGGATGGTTTATAATCATAGTTGTTATACTTGGTTTTAAGGAAATAGGATCGTTCAAGGCAAACATTGTAATTTTCTCATCAAAGATAAGCATTTTCATTGGCAATTCCTTTATTACTCGTGCTTCTTCACCGGCAGAAATCCAGAAAGATATTACCTTTACAAGTTCTTCCTTTATAACATCTTTATATTCATATATGCTCCTGATACTGACTTTACTCTTTAGAGCGTCGATTTCGTCATTCATATCCTCAGTAAATGGAGCAGTATAGGGTGCTTTTGTGAAGCCAAGGATTTCTTGCTTTGCTTTCCTAAAAAGGGAAATCCATTTTTTATGAATCTGCTTTTTATCTTTAAGTATCTCAATGTATTCTAAAGGATCAATCCGCTCTCTATTCTTTTCATACAATGCAGATAAATCGTCAGATAACTCACGAGATATTTTTTCTCTTTCCTTTAGTTTAAGTTCAAATTCGTTAAATTTAACTTCAAAGTTACTCTTGAATTGATCTATTAAACTTCCAAAAACAGATTCAGGCTCTACCGCTTTATATCGCTTAACCTTACCAATTTTTTCAACACATACTCCTTTTTTAATAAGATTATCTAATAACTCATAGATTTTTTGCCTTGGGATATCTGAAACCTTTGCAATCTCAGTGGCTGTGAAACTATTCTTATTCAATAGAGCAAGATAGATTCTCGACTCTCTTCGCGATAGCCCTAGTTTCACTAACATTTCAATATATTCTTGTTTTTTCATCTTGTCATACTATCTTATGGTGTTACATTATTTGTCAAGTTTTTTTATTTGTTTTTTTAAAAAAAATCAGCTCGAGATTACTCCCGAGCTGGTCATATGTCACTATTTCATCAGAATCATTTTCTTGGTGGAAGTATATTCCACAGTATTCATTTTATAGAAATAAATTCCGCTTGAAACCGATTTACTGTTTTCGTTCTTTCCATCCCAAACTACTTGATGATTTCCGGCTTCCAGTTTCTCATCAACAAGGGTTTTTACCTTTTGTCCTTTGATGTTAAATATCTCCAGAGTCACAAACGGGGACGTTTGTGTTATAGAAAAAGAGATTGTTGTTTCCGGGTTGAAGGGATTCGGATAATTCTGTGCAAGTGAGTATGTATTAATAGTAAATGAATTATCTTCATCTGTTCCTGTTATTAGTTCCCAATCAGTTATCTTTCCATATATATCCCATCCCTTGTGCCTGCGAGTATCCATCCAAGTAAATGCAATTATATCATCGTTACAAGCAGTACAAAATCCCCAAGACCATTGTCGGTCATAAGAAAGTGAATCAGGCTCATTTATCTGAACATTTGCATCCACTGGAATGCCATTCTCATATTTCTGTGCTACGATATCAGGATCTCCATCAGGATTCCTATAATCTGTCCACGCAATCACAAACCTGTCTCCCTGGGGAGCCATTGTGACAGAAGGCCACCAATGTATATGCGACTCTACATCATCGTTTACTTTGAAATTTGAATCCTGAGGTATTCCATCTTCATCATATTTCTGGGCATATATATCAGGGTTATCGCCATTACGAAAATCTTGCCATGCGATAACAAAATTTCCTATATTATCCATCGCAATAGAAGTCTCATACTGATCATACGGGCCAATATCATCATTCACTCTGAAATTTGAATCCTGAGGTACTCCATTTTCATCATATCTCTGTGCGTAAATGTCAGCAATAAAATCCCAAAAATTACGAAAATCAGTCCATGCAATAACAAAACTTCCCTCGGCATCTATTGCTATAGAAGAAGTGAATTGCCACTCCGAAATTGTATCATCGTTCACTAGAAAATTTGGTCCCTGTGGGTTTCCTCCCACATCATACCTTTGTGCGTAGATATCAGGGTTCCAATCATTACGGGAATCATCCCATGCGATAATGAATTTTCCTGCTCCATTCA
>JAGLWO010000681.1 GCA_023133395.1 Candidatus Cloacimonadota bacterium
CCAAGTTAACGAGAAGGTGTAACTATGAGAGGGTGTGACAATGTGAAGTTCTTTCACCTTCTGTCCTTTAATATTGTAAATAATGATTTTGGTGTTCTCAGTGTTCTCGGTGGTGAAATATATTGTAGTTTCCGGATTGAATGGATTGGGATAGTTTTCATAGAGTTTGGTTTGGATTGGAGGTACTTCATATCCTGCAGAATCCCCTGTTGAAGAAAGGATCTCGATGTTATCTATCCACCAGCCGGGATCGGTTACTGTATCATCACTTTCAAATCTAAACCTTAAATATACGTGATTGTTAATATAACCATCTAAAGGTATAATATTTCTATTCATTTGCGGGTTTAAAACATAATTCCAGGCTTTGTTGATTCCTGAAAATTTTTCTAATTCATCCCAGTTTATTCCATCAGTTGAAACCTCAACATAACAGAAATCTGTATCGTGTTCAGAGTAATATTTCTGATAGAATGATAAAACAACATCATTACTAACACCATTAAGATTAATGGGATTTGAAGTTGTCAAAATTGAACTGGAATTGTTTGAATAAAATTTATAAAAACTACCAGCAACTAAACCGAGATTATTTGTAGCAACATTTGAATTTTCAAATGTATCATATTCAATAGCCCATTCTCCTGTAATATCCCAATTGGAAAATCCATTTTCCCAATCTTCTTCAAAAATTACTACTTCAGGTTCAAGATTACATGTTAAATCGTAAATTCCTGCAGGTAAGTCTATTATTGAAATACTCGGTACATAACCTTCAGATGTTACTTCAATTTTATGCTCACCTTCATAAGTTGTAAAAGTGCAACTGCCATTATTTACTGCAATCGTATCAGCAGGAACATATTCTCCATAACCTATAATGATAGTAGCATCCAGCGGATTGCCACCAGAAGTAACCGTACCACTCACAATAACTACAGCTAGTGGATCAAGTTCGATTTCTTCTACTTTCCATAAAGAATTATTGACCGTAACATTTGGAATTACTTTTTCTTCATAGCCTTTTTTCACTACCCGAATTGTATAAGTTCCCGGCATAAGGGGTCGCCAATAACGTCCATAAAGTTCATCAGAGAGCCGTGGTTCAAAAAAGGAAGCATTGAAATCTTCAATAATAACCTCAGCAATTAAAGGGTCCCCTGTAACTGAATCTGTAATATGACCTGTAAGCATTGCTTTAGGAGCATTATAACCAATTATCCTGTTCAAAAGCCAGTATGCTCCCTCACTACATCTTTCACAGGTGTCATCAACTATAGCAGCAGGTGGTTGAATATTCATCGTTCCACATTCGATGAGGAGCTGGATAGTTCCATGAGTCTTATAGAACCAGTCATGAGCGCTACCTTTTCTTCCCTGCGAACCAGAAGGCTCATAAGTTCCGGTTCCACCTTCTTTTTCTATCAGAGCAGCTACACTCTCACCTATTGATTGACTCAATTCGAAGTCAGGTGAATGCTTTATATCTTCCCAATTAAATGGATAATAAACCTTCTCCGAATAAATCCCTGTTCTGGAAGAATGCCAGTTAATCGAATAAATAAAGTGCTGTTCATTTGCAAGAGAACGAATTGACTGTGTTCCTCCTTCAGAAAAAGGACCGGGACCACGATAATAATCGTTCCATTGCTCACTGGGAGCATACAAAGTATCACCATGTATCCAGTTAAAGCTGTAATTACGGTTTGTATCAACACCATCGATATCACCCCCAGCACCGAGTTCATAATCAAATATACCATTCAGGTTATTATCTCTTTTATTTTTCCGAAAAGTTATATCCCAATCATCCATAACAACCTGGAGTCCTTCGGGGTTATAGGTGGGAACGAACCACATTTCCAGCTCTGAAAGCCAAATATTATAAGGTAAAATAAAACGATTCTCGATAATTTCATTTATCATATACATTGTAATTTCAACACCAAGAACTTCTTCTGCATGACATTGTCCGGCATACATCACAGAGGGTTCATCTTCATCTACCGTAACATTATCCGAAAGTTTAACTGCCCAGATAGGAATTGGCTCCTGGTATGGATCAGCTCCCAATGTAGTTCCAATCTGCTGTGTCATCACCAGATCAGGATAAGCAGTTTGCAGGGAATCTATTTCATCGAGAATTTCCTGGTAGGTATGATAACGTGGATCGAGACTAACCTGTGCTGCGAGTACTGCACAGATCAGGATAAAGGCTATTGTAATTTTTGATTTCATATTTCTTATCTTATTTCAGTAAAATCATTTTTCTTGGCTTTGATTTATAATCATCAGCTTCCAATCTGTAGAGATAAATACCATTAGCTACTGATTTTCCCGAATTATCTTTTCCATTCCAGAATAATTTATTTGATTCAGCATTAATGGATCTAACCTGCTGTCCTTTGATGTTGTATATTTTAACTTTTGCTTTTTTTAAAGTACTTGGATTCAAATTAAAAGAAATTGCTGTGGAACTTTTAAATGGATTGGGATAGTTCTGATTCAAAACATAACTTTCATGATGGATCTCGTCCTCATCAACATCGACCGGTTCAAATCTAACTTTCTGGGCATAGATATTATAGATATCGGTTTTCCCGCTGGAACGTGTATCCTCATAGATAACATAAGAATAATCACTATCTGTAACTGCCATTGGTTTTTTTTGATTTTTAATGGCATCACAAATTACAACTCCATCTTCAGGCCAACCTGGAATAAGATCTCCATTTTCATCGAGCATTTGAGCAAATAAATTTGATTGTCCCTCGCTTTCATAATTTTCACAGAAAATCATATAATCTTCCCCATCGGAAACTAAATATGGTGATTGCTGGTTGAAGTTATCTACAATAACCTCGACACCATTATCCTGCCAGATTTCATTCCCATTTTCATCGAATTTTTGCATGTATATATCATAATTTGTACCCGAACGGAAATCTTCCCAGACAAGGACAATTCCATCATTATAGAGGAAATTGGAAAGACTCTGATCATTCTCAAGACTAACGAGAGGAATACCGTCGTCTTCCCAGAGAGTAGTTCCATCCTCAGTAACTATCTGTCCATAGATATCAAGGGCGTACAAGCTATCTGCTCTCAGATCCTCCCAGACAATTAGAAGTCCCTGTGGAACAATCAAACCTTTTGCATTGCTTTGAACTCCCTGAGCACCACAAATAAGTTTTCCATCTTCTTCCCATCCCGGTGCTGTATTTCCGTTTTCATCAACAAGTTTTGCATAAACATAATAATCAGGCCATGAATTATTACGCCAGATATAAAAACCATCCACGATATCACAAAGTTCATCATTTCCATCTCTATCTGCAATTGTTTTGCCACCAGGTCCCCATTGAAGTACACCATCTATAATTTTTTGTCCGTTTATTCTTGTATCATAGGAATCTGTGAAGTCTTCCCAGCCAATGTAAAATTCATAAGTTCCACAATTATTAATCGTTGATATTTTTGGACACTTCTGTTCTTCTATAGATTCTCCAACCCGTATTCCAATACTATCAGACCACAGGAAATTCCCTGCAAGATCAACTGCCTGAGCATAAATCTGTTTATACCCTTCTTTATTTTCTTCCCAGACCACTCCAAGGATATTGGAATCTGGATAAAGGTATGCATCCATAGTTTCCTGGTTGAAACCAGTCATGGTTGTAATTGGTTGACCATCTTCTAGTAAATTGATTGAACCATCATTATTTAAAACCTGTATATATATTTGTTTCGCTCGATCAATCATCTGGTTTACGATAACTGTAAACCTAGTATCTTCCCATATAATAACCTGATTGCTTCCATTTGGAAATATCTGATAATTAAGTGCGTCTCCACAGAGACCATAAAAAATTATCTCACCGTTCTCTTCCAGTAATGTATTTCCAGAATTATCCAGTATCTGAATATAAATACCAGTTGAACCTGTTCTATTATCACCCCATACAAGGAATATTTCATTTCCTGATTTCTTGATTAACGGAGAGAATTGATATCCTGCTTCAATACATATTTCTTTACCATTTGTAGGAAGAAGAACACTTCCTGAAGAATTCACGTGCTGTACATAAATATCAGCATAAGGATGAACTTCGTTTCTGCCATCACCCCAAATTATCCAGCTTCCTCCATTATCATCACCAACTAATCGAGGATTAATTTGATTATTTATAGCTACTGCTATAGGAACACCATCTGCATTCCAAACTAAATTACCATCCAAATCAATCTTCTGGATATAGATATCCTTTTTATCTTCAGCAATCTCATTTCTTCCATCTTCCCAGACGATTATAGCTTCATTATCAGAAGCTTGAGTAATTCGTGGGTTTATTTGAATACCATCTCCAGTGTAAACCTCAATCTCACTTGACCAGATTAGATTCCCATTTATATCAGCTCTTTGTGCATATATATCTCCAAAAATGTCAGAACGTTTATCTCTCCAGGTAAAGATGAAATTTCCTGTTCCATCAGGTGTCATTTTAGGTGTTTCCTGTATTCCAGGATCATTGCATAGTAATACTCCCGTAGTATTCCAGAGTAAACTTCCATCAGATGCAATTCTCTGGATATAAATATTCTCATCATTTGCATTTCGTTTATCATGCCAGGCAAGGATGGCGCCACCAGAACCATCTTCCCAGAAAGTATGCTGGTCCTGGTCACCACTTTCTGAAGCAATTGGATTTCCATTTGCTTCCCAACCTGTAGCAATAGTACCATTTGAGAGAACATGTGTCCCATAGATATCAAACCCTCCGGGATTACGGCTATCTATCCAGATTATATACGCACCACCATTATTATCATTCACAATATTCAAGGATATCTGAACATCTTCTGCTAAACATAGAGGAATACCGGCAGTATCCCATTGAAGATTTCCATTAATATCAAGTTTTTGAACAAAGACATCACCAGCATCTTCATATC
>JAGLWO010000682.1 GCA_023133395.1 Candidatus Cloacimonadota bacterium
AAGGTGATTGGGTCATCATCCACACAGGATTTGGATTGAACATAATTTCTGAAGAAGAAGCAAACGAAACTATTGCAATATTAAAGGAAGTTTATGCACCTGAATAATTTCAGAAATCCCGAACTTATAAAAAAGATAGTCGCTGAATTGCATGGTTGGAAAAAACCGATTAAATTTATGGAGGTGTGCGGTTCACACACGATGGCAATCGGTCATTGGGGAATCCGCAAACTATTACCAAAATCAATTTTATTAATTTCCGGTCCGGGTTGTCCGGTGTGCGTAACTCCTTCTTCTGTGATCGATTCATTAATAGACTTGAAATATGTAACCATCGCTACTTTTGGAGATCTAGTCCGCGTCCCGGGGAATAAAGGAACACTGGAACAGGCACGAGCAAAAGGTCTGGATGTTCGCATGATTTATTCACCAATGGAAGCACTGGAGATGGCAAGGGAAAAAGAGACCGTGTTTGTTGGAATTGGTTTTGAAACCACTATTCCCGGAATAGCATATACCATTATGGAAGCTTCCAGACAAAATCTGAAAAATTTCTCAGTTCTGCCTGCTTTTAAATTGGTTCCTCCCGCTCTGGATGCCCTTCTTTCTGCTAAAGATACCAATGTTAATGGATTCATCCTGCCCGGACATGTAAGTGTAATTATCGGTTCAGATGCCTACAGTTTGCTTCCTGAAAAATTCGGGATCGGTGGCGTGGTTACAGGTTTTGAGCCACTGGATATTTTAGTGGGCATTAAAAAACTAACAGATCAGATCAAAACAGAAAAACCCGAAATCGAGAATGAATACAGCCGGGTGGTTAGTTCATCTGGCAACTTGCAGGCTCAGAAAGTAATTGAGAAAGTGTTAAAAGTGGAAGATGCTCTTTGGAGGGGATTGGGTTGGATACCGAAATCCGGTCTGGGGATCAAAAAAGAATTTGGAGAATTCAACGCCATCAGAAAATACGGAATTGAAATCACGGATACAGAAGAACAAACAGGCTGTAGATGCGGTGATGTCCTAAAGGGAAAGATCATCCCACCGGAATGCCTGTTATTTGGGAAAGTATGCCTGCCAAATAATCCGATAGGTCCCTGCATGGTTTCTTCGGAAGGCAGCTGTGCAGCGTATTACAAATATGAAAGATAAAAAAATAGCCACGAATGAACACGAAGAAACACGAAAATTATAAAAAATCCGAACCTATCCCCCTTGAGAAGGGGGAACAATAGGGGGTTAGGATTCTGATTCTTACCATAAAAAAATGAAAAATGAAATAATAACCCTCGGTCACGGTAGCGGTGCCGGGCTAACCAAGAAGCTCATAGACGAAGTTTTTAATAAAAATTTCAAATTACCATCACTGGAAGATGCAGTTGAAATAGAAAACAGGATGGTTGTAACTACAGACTCTCATGTGGTTAAACCCATCTTCTTTCCTAGTGGTGATATTGGAAAACTATCAGTTACCGGAACTGTTAATGATGTAAGCATGAGCGGAGCTATTCCAAAATACCTGCTCTCTGCTTTTATTATCGAAGAAGGATTCAAGATATCTGACCTGAAAAAGATAGTTGAGTCGATGAAAAATGCTGCCAAAGAAGCCGGAGTTCACATCATTGCCGGAGATACAAAAGTGGTGGAAAAAGGTAAAGCAGACGGAATTTATATTACCACAACCGGTGTTGGTTTCCTGTCTGATGGCGTGAATCTGACGTCCAAAAACATCCAACCTGGCGATAAGATAATAGTGAATGGAACCTTGGGAGATCATACTGTAGCTATTATCAATGCACGCGAAAACCTGGAATTGGATCCAACTCCCCAAAGTGATTGCGCATCACTCAATGGACTGGTACAACTGATGCTGAAAAACGGGACAATAAAATTTCTACGTGATGCCACCCGCGGTGGAGTTGCAACTATATTAAATGAAGTTATCGAAGAAACAAACCTGGGTATAATCATCGAAGAAAATGCTGTTCCAATTAAAGATTCTACCCAGGCAGTGTGTGGACTTCTTGGTCTCGATCCGCTTTATATGGCTAACGAAGGTAAACTGGTTTCATTTGTAAGCGGAGATACTTCCAACTTAATAGCTGAAATGAAAAAACATGAACATGGGAAAGATTCATCTGTTATTGGGGAAGTCACAACCGAAGTAAATGGAATATATCTACGTACTTCAATTGGTGGGTTGCGTCCGCTGCTGATGCTGGAATCCGACCCGCTTCCAAGGATATGTTGAAACCTTGCGAATGGTTATGAACCCTTTGCAATTTCCCTTTATCAAAGGGAAAACTTAGAAATGCAAGGAGAAGAAAAAGACCTTCGCAATGTTTGGAATTGATAAATGAAAAATGAGAATTAAAGATCTTCGGAATGGTTTCAGATCATATGACTAGACACATATTCTGTCCCCCTTCAGAAGGGGGAATAAAAGGGGGTTTGAATCTCTCAATCTAACCCCCGAGAAACCTCGAATTAAAGGATTTTAAATGCACGAAGGTTCGATAGTAAAATCGCTGTTTGATATCGCCAGCAAAATAAAAGAAGACGAAAAACTCATTGAAATTCAAAAGGTTAAAGTTGTTATCGGAAAATTCCACCAGATCGTGGACGATGTATTCCTGATGTATTTCGACCTGATGAAAAAGGAATA
>JAGLWO010000683.1 GCA_023133395.1 Candidatus Cloacimonadota bacterium
AATAGTAATTTCATAGAAACCTGTTTCATCAGGGTTAACAGTCACATAACCAGCAGTTACTTCCACATCTTCAACATTACCTGGTCCTACTCCTGCTAAGGTAACAGTACCAGTAATGTATCCGGGTCCACTAAAGAGACCGAAAAATGTAATAATTCCTCCTATAGCATCATCGAGAGTGTTCGTTCCTTCGAGACCGGTAATTTCAAATGATGTACCTATGGTTTTATAGGTTCCGGAATCAAAGGCAATACCACAATCATAAATTACTGTTGGATTATCAAAAATAGTTACTGCTGGAGCTATAGGAACCAAACGGTCGATCCAGTTATTTTCACCGGAATAAGTCCATGTCATTCCTGCAAGGAAGTCCTGCCCATTTACATTAAACAGGTCTGCCCAACCGTCTGATACAGGATTGATATTGAACATACTGTGAAGGGAAGTTGCAGTATCCAAAAACCAGGTATCTCCACCTTCGAGATATACATTACCTTCAGCATTCAAGTAGTCAACTGCTGGTTGAACTTCAGCTTCGGTGAGTACATGATTATTCGAATATATACCAACAAGTATAAATAGAGCATCAACATCCGAAGTTAATGGGTAAGCATTCCAGTCATTGGTAACAACAACCTGCTCGGCATAAAAGTTTTGAATAGAAGATTGAAGGGTTGTACTTGTTGGTGTCGGATCGAGATCAAGGATTATGATACCAGTAAAAGCGTCACCTATCCATTCGGTATTAGATGTTACTGTACCTCCATTTCCAACTGAATTATAAGCTGTTACGTTATAATAATAATAATCGGCTCCAGGAATAGTATCATCAAGGAATTCAGTAACTATACCAACAACTTCAAATACAACTTCATCATTTCTTTCAATGTGAAAACCTAAGATAGGTTCATTAAATACTCCACTATGCAATCCAGTTGTTGGGTTATCCCAGGTTAAATAGCCATTTCCATTTTGTTCTTCTAAAAGAAGGGCTTCTACAACATTGGGAACATCTTCTCCAACCCAGACTTCCTCAGAAGTATCAGGACCCTCACCTGCGGAATTGTAACCAACCACGCTATATTCATATAAACCTGATTCCAATGGAATATCAGTATAATTTCCAGTTCCACCAATTACAGGGTTTGTATCTGTATAAATGAGATCTTCATTTCGATAAACTCTCATTTCCAGTAATTCTGTAAGAGGATCACCAGCAAATGTTAAATCCGGGCATATCCAACTAATATCACAACTTAAAGCACCACCGGGATCAGGGGCTACGACCAGATCACTCGGAACTGCTGGAGCTCCAGGTTCAGGGGGAGTATAAGGAATGGCAAAACCAGTTACTTCCATTCCATTTGGAAATTCACCGACTAATGTTGTAGCTCCTGTGGTAAGGTCACAAGTATACAATGCGCCAGAACCAACATAGGCAGATAAATAACAGGTTTCACCATCTTTGTCATATTCCATGTCCTGAGCATAGTTGAGATTAATGCCAAGAGATCCGATAATGGTTCCTGCCCCTGTAGCAGGATCAATTGAGTAGAGATTATTGTCAGTAAGGTCAACACCATACAAATTTCCATCATTATCACAAGCCATACCGATTATAATTCCACTATTAATAGTTCCCACAAATGTTCCAAAACCTGTTGCAGGATCAATTGTATAAAGATTTGAACCTGTTGAATAATCAGCACCATAGAGAGTACCTGAATTATCATCAAAAGCAACTGCGTTACATAAAGTACCATTACC
>JAGLWO010000684.1 GCA_023133395.1 Candidatus Cloacimonadota bacterium
TTTTGTTTTATCATTCTGCGAGCTTCACCTCCAGAAGCACAAGTATTACTCTGAACAAGCACATCAATTATCTTCATCGAAGCTGCTGTTAATTTGAACTCAGGCATTTCATCAGGTATCTCCTTCTGACTGAATATCAAGCTGAATTTTTTTTCTGCTTTCAAAGCTACTTTTTCACCATGATATAATGTTACAATTTCCCGTGCTAACCGCTGTTTTATTATTTTAGGATTAACTTCGTCATTCTTAAGTTGAATAGAAATTCTCTCGATTTCGTCCGGTTCAACCTTTGTTGCATAATTAAAAAAATTAATAATCATATTATCGGGAATTGACATTGTTTTTCCATACTTGTCTTGTGGAGAATCGAAAACAGCAATGTAATTATTCAATGATTTGCTCATTTTTTCTTTGCCATCTGTTCCCATCAGAATTGGAGAAAGAACAGCTACCTGTTGGGGCATATTAATATACCTCTGCATATCTCTACCGGAAAGTATATTAAATTTTTGCTCTGTTGCTCCAAGTTCAACATCTGCTTTAATCATGACAGAGTCATATGCTTGCAGGATAGGATACATAAGTTCATGCATGCCCAAAGGAAGTCCTTTTTCATAACGATTTCTAAAGGTATCATGAGCCATAAATTGTGCTAATGTATATTTTCCCATTAGCTTCATCACATCCAACATCTTCATATCCTCAAACCATTCAGATTGCCAGCGTACTTCTGTTTTACTTTTATCCAGAACAGTATAAAGTTGTTCCATATATTTTTCAGCATTCTTTTTTACCTGTTCTTTAGAAAGATGCGGACGTGTTTCGTCCAAGCCTGAGGGATCACCAATTTGAGCTGTGAAATCACCGATAATTATCACACCTATATGACCCAAATCCTGAAAATCACGCATTTTTCTTATTGGAACAAGGTGCCCTATATGTACATCATATCCTGTCGGATCAATTCCGTATTTAATTCTTAAAGGCTTCCCTGTTTCTTTAGATTTTTCAAATTTTTTAATTAATTCTTCTTCTGTAATAATTTCTTCTACACCCTTCCTAATTAATTTTATTTC
The DNA here is from genome assembly GCA_023133395.1 of Candidatus Cloacimonadota bacterium. Lineage (GTDB taxonomy): Bacteria > Cloacimonadota > Cloacimonadia > Cloacimonadales > TCS61 > JACNIV01. The sequence continues at coordinate 1,077 of JAGLWO010000684.1, forward strand.
CTTTCCAAATTTCATATTATCATAAATCCCCTTTCA
>JAGLWO010000685.1 GCA_023133395.1 Candidatus Cloacimonadota bacterium
GTGGAAATATGTCAGAAACTATTACCTTGAGAGAAAAAACTTTTTCTCCATACTTTGAATCAGTTTATTCAAAATCGATTTTTAATTATTCACCACTTGAAAGTAGAGATATGTTAACAAGATATCCGGTGAAATACATAATTATTTCAGACCCGATGTTCGAAGCTCAACTTCAGCCCTTTATTGAATGGAAAATTGAAAAAGGATTTGAAATTATTGAAGCTTATACAAATGACCCTGGTGTTGGCTCTACAACTGCTTCGATAAAAAACTTTATCCAAACCATTTACGATGCTGCCACTCCGGAAGATCCTGCTCCTTCTTTTATTCTCTTTGTCGGAGACGTTTCCCAGATACCTGCCTGGAGCGGAAGTACAGGTGGTCATGTTACTGATCTTAATTATGCTCGCCTGGAAGGAACAGACTATGTTCCTGAAATGTATTATGGACGTTTCTCTGCAAATAATACCACAGAACTTCAACCTCAGATAGATAAAACCCTGGAATATGAAAAATTTGAAATGCCAGATCCAAGCTACCTTGGTGAAGTTGTTATGATAGCTGGGATGGATGCTACCCACGGAAGCACATGGGGAAATGGACAAATAAATTATGGAACCACATATTATTTTAATGAAGCTCATGGTATTCTTTCCCATACATATCTCTACCCTCATTCAGGAAGCTGTTCAGCACAAATTATTCAGCATGTCAGTGATGGGGTAGCATATATTAACTATACAGCTCATGGCAGCTCAACAAGTTGGGCAAATCCCAGTTTTACTATTTCGGATATTAATGGATTACAAAATGAACATGAATATTGTCTCGCTGTTGGAAACTGTTGTTCAACCAATAGCTTTGAAGTTACTACCTGTTTTGGTGAAGCTTGGTTAAGAGCTGATAATAAAGGTGCGATCGGATATATCGGTGGTACAAATAGCACTTATTGGGACGAAGATTACTGGTGGGGTGTTGGTGCAGGTAATATTGTAACAAATCCAACTTACGAAGATACCGGTCTTGGAGTTTATGATGGATTATTCCACGACCACGGTGAAGAATTTTCAGATTGGACTACAACTACAGGAGGTATGATTTATCGAGGTAATCTTGCTGTAACTGAAGGTGGTGGAGCTGTGGATTATTACTGGGAAATTTACTCTGTAATGGGGGACCCTTCTCTTGAAGTATATTTAGGAATTCCGGCTGTAAATACTGCAACATATCCCAGTGTAATATTCCTTGGATTAGAAACAATTCAAATAACTGCTGAACCTTATTCCTACGTTGCTTTAACAATGGATGGGGAGATATATGGAACTGCTCTTATAAATGATACTGGTATTGTTAATCTTGAATTTGAAGCTTTTACAAATCCCGGTATTGCAAAACTAGTTATTACAAGACAAAACCATGAACCTGTTATTGAAGAAATCGAAGTAATACCAAGCGGTGGACCTTATGTTATTGTAAATTCTTACGAAGTACATGATGA
>JAGLWO010000686.1 GCA_023133395.1 Candidatus Cloacimonadota bacterium
ATATCCTGCAGCACAATAATTTCTTCTTCTTCTTCTTCAAAAATTATGGTTCGCGCTATTATATTTAATATCCGTTTACCCAATCTTTTTGATTGATATTGAAGTTCTAATCCATCCAGTATATCATCAGTTCCAAATAAATTGAGCAGCGCTGTACTCAGTTTTCCATCCTTATCCCCTAATATATCGGTTATGCTGTATCCTATTGCCTTATCAGGTTCTGTTATAAACATTTTACAAAAAGTACGATTAGCACTCTTTATCTTTAAATCCTTATTGATAACGAGCAAAGAATCTGGGACTATAGCTATTATATTTTTTGAGAAATTCCTCTCCCTTCTTATTTCTGCCTCTATACGCTTTATATCTGTGATATCCTTTGCTCCCGCCACCATGCCTGTGACTTACATTAGTGCCAAATGCCCCCATATTTTTTTTTAATCATTTCAAAAGAAGAAAAAACAGAAAAAGAGATTTCTCTTCTTTCGATTCTCTTGTGCAAATTATAAGTTATTTTCATCTGTAGTTGAAGAACCATAGTCAACTATTTCCACGTACTCAAGGTCGTTATCGGTAAGATATATTAAAATTGCATTTTCAGTAAATAAATCCGGATTGCTGTAAATGGATGAAAGAAAAGCCACTGAAGAATGAGCAATTGAGAAAGCGATTTCATCGATAAAGGGATCAAAAACGTCATTGATAACTCCAGCCCAGGTTGCCTGGTCTGTATCAGATAGTTGACAGAAGATATTTTCCAGATCTGCTCGCATCCAGGCAGGTGATTTTTCGATTGCTTCTATTGATTCCGGAATTAGCTCTTCATAATTTGAAATTACTTCGATAGTTTGTTCACTACTATTAAAAGTGACTCCAAGATGCTTGCCTGGACGAATAAAAGAGTCCAGATTTATTGAATTGATTAACTCCCAATCTTCCCTTTCCGGACTTGGGAATGAACCTGTTTCTACTTTCTCGGTAAGATCCGGATAGTAGATTTCTGCCTTTCCTATAACTGTTACCTTCTCCGGGGAAAGCTCCTTATGCGTACAGCCACGGACTTCCTCACTGTTTAAAATTGTTACCATAAATAAAGCGATAATAAAAAACATTAATACTCGGGTTTTCATAATTTCGACCTCCTATCATTTTAATTTTATATTTATCTTATTAACAGATTGTTTTGCCTCTTTTTTATAATTAGCGTGTCCTATAAATCGCCATCCAATTGGTAGAATAAGTGTTGCCAGAGCTATCTTAAGGACATCACCAATAAGAAATGGAGCTACCCCAACAAAGAACACAAGACGCCATTCGACATATTGTGATAACCAAACAACACCGAAAGCGCAAATAACTAACATCCCAAGGTGGCAAATTCAATCCTGTTATCTCATCCTTTTCAACCTCATCCTACCTCCTATCCGGTGGAGTTGATTCACTCTTCTCCCGGACAGGAGGGTTTCCAGTGGATGAAGTAAGGAAGAAATCTATGAAAATCGCTGTCTTTTCATGCATTCTACTTATTGAGAGACTTTGCGTTGAAAATAATGAATTTTTTTTTGTTCCCGTGTGGGAACGAATTAAAAAATCAGATATAATTTTCGTGTTTTTTCGCCTGTTTTGCTGGGTAGTAATTTTCATTTTTCAAAATCCTAATAATTGCATCAAATTTCCACCTGCTATCATTGCTTTTTCTTCTTTCGATATGCGTGCATATTTCACTACCATAATTAATGGAGCGGGATCGAAAAATGGTGTGGCAGAACCAAAGAGCAGTCGATTTGCTCCAAACTTTTCACAGACATCCTCAATTCCGTAGTACAATTGAAAGAAAGAAGTGTCAATATACAGGTTTGAGGTTTCAGAAAGTAATGCGTATATATCCCGGTTCAATCTGAAAGGAGCTCTCGTTAATACAACGGGAAGATTAGGATGTCCTGAGCAAACAGAATTAAGTTGATCAAAATTAGTTTCTTCAAAGTCGATGAAGAGTGGAATACTTCTTTTCTCCAAAATTTTTAATAAGACTCCTGCACTCCATTCTGATAAAGACCATTTATGAGTTTTCGGGAAAATCCTTACTGCCCGAATTCCCTTTTCTAATATTACATTAATTAATTCCTCCGGTACCGGCATTTCACCAGTATAATGGGGAAACAGAACCCAGCACGGATATAAATTCTTGTATTTACCAATTTCTTCTAAAAGTTTCTGATTGCCAAGAACCGGGCTGTATTCTCTGGAAAAAGAATGATACACCAATGCCTTACCGATGTTAGATCTCTTCATTGTTTTAATTAACTCTTTTGAGGTTTCCAAGCTTTTTGGCATTGGAACAGACAGTTTTCCAAGACAACAGTTAGAATCGAAAAAATTCATAAATTACACCTTTAACCTAATATTTTGTGCTTATTCTTAATATTAAGAAAAATATTGGACTTAATTTTAATCAAATCCAGCCCTGTGATGTTTTTAACTAGTTTGAGCTGTCAACTTTGTGTTATGCTGATATTAACATTATTTTTCCCTTTTATTTAGTTGAACTCCGGAAGTTATTTAATACTTCCGGAGTTTAACTTTTTTCTTTTTCCTTGTCTCTTGCTATTTCATCAGGATTTATCCGCCATTATTTTAGGAGGATCATCTTCATAACAGAAGTATATCTTCCTGAGTCCATTTTGTAGAAGTAGATGCCGCTGCTTACAGATTTGCCGTTCTCATCTTTTCCATGCCAAATAACCTGATGTGCACCTGCATTTAATTTTTCATTAATTAGTGCTTTAACCTTCTGACCTTTGATGTTGTAAACACATAATTCAACTTTACCTTCTTCGGGAATTGAGAAAGAAATTGTAGTTGTGGGATTGAACGGGTTTGGATAATTCTCAAGTTTAATCTCTTTAAATATAGAATCAAATTCTATATTATCTACCGAAACCGAACCTGGGATTATAGCAATACCTTTATCTGTGATAATATCCATCACCCCAAAGGAATCATAGAAGTAAACATCTCCAAAAGTAAGAGAATCTCCAATAGTACTTAAAACCTGAAATACGATGTCTGCAATCAGCCCTTCTCCTTCAGGAGCTTCAAGAGTATCTGTACCTGCTAAGGTATAAGCAAGACTTAATACACCTGAAGTAGAGGAATCAATCATCCAGCCTAATGCCGTACCACCATTAGTAGTAAGAATGTTCTGTTCATAAGTAATGGGATTGGTTGCTGTAGCGGTTATATAATCAAGCTGGTTCTGGTTATAGAGCACTTCAAACTCATAAGTGTCTAAATTGTGAACATTTATGGCATACACATCCACCCGTATATAATCACCCACACCCGGTGTTGTCATTGTAGTATCATTCTGGTTACCATAAGTGGTGGCATCCAGGTCAAATACTATACCAGCATTCTCGTTTGGTCCTCTCTCATTCCTAAAAGTATCCGGAGCCGTTTGAGCTATCAGTAAAGCTGTAACTACCAATAGACACAATAAAATAATTAATTTTTTCATCTTTTCTCCTCCATTAGGTAAGGAAAAAATAAAGAAATTTCTTATCGATGTTAACATTATCTTTTCCTTATATTGTTCTTTCTCCCAAAGATCGCATTGAGAGAGAGAATCG
>JAGLWO010000687.1 GCA_023133395.1 Candidatus Cloacimonadota bacterium
GGTGCTGAAGAATTTAATAAGAAGATAAATATAAAAGCAAATGCTTTTTCTAAAACCGCCAGGGCACTGATCGAGAAGGTTGGTGGAAAAGCGGAGGTAATCTAAAGTGCTAGATAGTATCAGTAATATTTTCAAAATTCCTGACCTTAAAAAGAAAATCCTCTTCACAGCTTTGATTTTGATTATCTATAGATTAGGAAGTTTTATACCAATTCCCGGTATTAATGCGGGAGCTTTAAAAGAATTTCTGAGTAGTGCCAGTAGAGCTGGTGGAACCTTGTTTGGAATGTTCGACCTGTTCGTAGGTGGTAATTTAGGTCGTGCTTCCGTTTTTGCATTGGGTATTATGCCTTATATTACAACATCGATTGTTATCCAATTACTTGGTGGTGTTATTCCTTTCTTTGAAAGATTGAAAAAAGAAGGAGCTGAAGGTCAAAAGAAAATTGCACAGTATACCAGGTATGGAACTGTATTTGTAGCATCATTCAATGCTATAGGTATCAGTATGTTCCTTCAATCCGGAGTAGAGGGTGCAGTTCCAAATCCCGGGTTTTTATTTATATTCACAAGTGTAATCACTATGGTTACAGGTGTTATGTTCATTATGTGGTTAGGTGAACAGATTACAGAACATGGTATTGGAAACGGTATTTCACTAATAATATTCGCAGGTATAATTGCTCGATATCCTCAGGGATTTATTCAAATGTTCCAGATGGTAAGAGTTGGAGCAATGACTGTATTTATGTCTGTTGCAGTTATTGTAGTCATGATTATAGTAACAGGCTCTGTAGTTCTGGTTACTGAAGGCGTACGTAAGATACCGGTTCAATATGCCAAAAGAATCGTAGGAAGGAAAGTTTATGGTGGTCAAAGTACACATATTCCACTAAAGGTGAATACTGCAGGAGTTATTCCTATAATCTTTGCTCAGGCAGTTATTATGTTCCCCAGAACTATTGCTACTTTTTTCAAAGATAGTGACTTTATGAATGGATTAGTTCAATTGTTATCTCCGGGGGCATTTCTTTATACAACTATATATGTGGGTTTAATAGTATTCTTTGCTTACTTCTATACTGCTATGGTTCTTAATCCGATAGAAATGGCAGAGAATATGAAAAAATACGGTGGTTTTATTCCAGGTAGGAAACCCGGTAAAAAAACGTCGGATTATATAAACAGCGTTCTGGTCAGGATAACCCTGCCGGGCGCAATATTTTTTGCATTTGTAGCTGTTCTTCCGGAATTCATGTCTAAATGGGCAAATCTCCCATTCTATTTTGGTGGAACCGGGCTCATAATTATTGTCGGGGTAGCTCTTGACACACTCCAGCAAATAGAATCTCACCTTGTTATGCGTCATTACGAAGGTTTCATGAAAAAAGGAAAGCTCAGAGGAAGAAGAAGTTTTTAGCTCTTTTTAGTTTATTTATAGAGTGATTTGATAGTAGTATGATAAAAATAAAAAATAAAAGTGAAGTTACTAAGATGCGGGAAAGTAACCGTATCGTAGCTCTGCTGCTTCATAAATTGGGAAGTATCATCAAACCAGGAGTAAGCAC
>JAGLWO010000688.1 GCA_023133395.1 Candidatus Cloacimonadota bacterium
TGGTTCTGGCTGGTCTGGGAATTTCTACTGCAATAGGTATCGGCGGAGACCCGATAATTGGTTCTACGATCATTGATCTTTTAAAGCTTTTTGAAAAAGACAAAGAAACAGAAGCTATAGTTATTATCGGTGAGATTGGTGGTGATATGGAAATTCAAGCAGCAGAGTATATCAAGGAAAATATTACAAAACCTGTAGTTGCATTCATAGCAGGACGAACTGCTCCCAAAGGAAAACGAATGGGACACGCTGGAGCAATAATTGCCGGAAGCAAAGGTACTGCTCAGGAAAAAATGGATGCACTGACTAAAGCTGGAGTTACTGTTGTTGATTCTCCTGCTGATGTCGGGAAGAAAGTTCGACAAGTTCTCAGTAAATAATACTCTAAACAAAGAAGGTTAAAATGAGCGACTTAGAAAAAATTTATAAAATTGCAGAAGAATATAAAATGCAGGGTGAACTGCTAAAAGCTTCCGAGGAATATAAAAAACTCTTAGATAAAGAACCTTATAATATTAATGCACAAATAGATTTAGCAGATATTTTTTATATTCTCGGGGAAATAGATAAGTCTATTGGACATTATGAAAAAGTGGTGAAATTAAAACCGAATTATGAATTAATTTTGTACAGGTTGGGTATTTCATATTTCCGAGCTACTAAATTCTACAAAGCAATTTCTGTGTTGGATAGAGTTATTGAATTAGACCCTGACCTTTATATGGCATATTATTGGCAAGGTCTATCTTACTATCATATTGGGAAAATCCGCAAAAGTATAGAATCTTATAAAAAGCTTAAAGAAAAAGGGAAAGATAGTACTTTAGGTTATTACCACCTGGCAATTTCCTACAAAACAATCGGGAACTATAAAGAAGCAATAAAATGTTTTGAACAAATCTTAAAAGAAGACCCCAATATTGTGTCAGTTAATTATCATCTTGGTCTTTCCTATCTTGGACTTTCCGAAATTAAGAAAGCTTTAATGTGTTTCAAAAAAGTTCTTGAAATAGATCCTGAGCATCAAGGAGCAAAAGACAAATTAGGTAACTTGATAAATGATCAGGAATTGCTTTATACTTTCGGAATTGAAGAAGCAAAAAGTGACGAAAACATTGAAGAATTAATTACGAATTATCATATTGGAGAAGCTTATAGAGGATTTTCTGCCATAGATAGAGCATTTAAATATTTTAAGAAGAAATTGACTAAAGATCAGAATAAAAATTCCTAAGATTCGGGAGCAATTATGCGAGAAATAAATGTAAAAGATGTCATACCAGTCATAAAAAAACTCTGCATTGATGCGAGTATTTACATTGGTGAAGATGTAGTTGAAAAACTGAAAGAATTCCAGGAAAAAGAAGAATCTCCAATTGCAAAAGAGATAATTTCAATAATATTTGAAAATCAAAGACTTGCTGTTGAAAAGCAAATGCCTTTATGCCAGGATACTGGAGTTGCTGTTTTTTTCATAGAACTCGGTCAGGATCTTCATCTGGTTGGTGGTGATTTTTATGAAGCTATCAACGAGGGAGTTCGACAGGGTTATAGAGAAGGATACCTGCGAAAATCAATGGTTGATGATCCGATAATTGATAGGAAAAATACAAAGGATAATACTCCGGCACTAATTTATTTAGATATTGTTACAGGAGATAAGATCAAGATAATACTTGCAGCAAAAGGTGGTGGTTCGGAAAATATGAGCGAAGTTAAAATGATGAAAGCAGCTGATGGCATAGAAGGTGTAATAGATTTTGTTGTAGATCGAGTTAAAAGGTCTGGTGGGAATCCCTGTCCACCGATCATTGTTGGTGTCGGTCTGGGAGGAAATTTTGAACAAAGTGCTCTGCTGGCAAAAAAATCTCTTCTCAGACCATTGAACGAAAAAAATCCCGATCCTAAGTGGGCAAAAGTTGAAGAAAAGATTTTAAAAAAAGTCAATAACCTTGGAATAGGACCACAGGGACTTGGCGGAAGAACAACTGCCATTGCTGTGAATATCTTACATAAAGCGTGTCATATCGCTTGTATGCCTGTTGCCGTTAATATTCAATGTCATGTCCATAGACATAAAACTGCAGTGATATAAAAAATGGCAACGAACAAAACCAACAATATCGAACAATAAAGAAAATATGTTGATTTTAGTTCTTTTTTAGTTGCTGAGGAGAAAAATGGTCGATTTAATTTTTAAAGAAGAATTCTTTAAAATAAAGAAAGCGTGTATCGCGGTTCGCAAGAATCTTGGTAACGGGTTCTTGGAAAAAGTATATGAAAATGCTTTACGAATTGAATTGGAACTATTGGGTTTTATCGTAAAAACTCA
>JAGLWO010000689.1 GCA_023133395.1 Candidatus Cloacimonadota bacterium
AAAGTGAGCAAAGAAATTAAAAATATTGCCAAGATAAAAGGTGTGTTATTTTCGGAATTAATTAATCAAATTTTAACAAATTTTGTTAAGAATTTTAAGGCTATAAAAAGATCACAAGAAAAATCGGAAGAGTTAGAAGAGGAAAAATATTTTGAATATATGGATTCTCTCAGAAAACTTTTAACAGATTCCAGTATACCTAAAAAATCTAAGAAATTCCTGATCGGTTAAATATTATTTTGGTACAAAAAAAATGAAAATCCAAAGAATCTATTCAGCTTGTCAAACCCCTCTAAGTCTCTCCGGCAGCTGCCGGAGAGTTCAATTGAATCCCCCTTCAGACCTGTCCGGCGTAGTCTTGGACGTAGACGGAAGAGGGAACTCTCCTTTGCGTAATCGCTACAGCGAAGCAGGTAAAAGGGAGTTCTGGTGATATTTAAAATAACTGGTTTTAACAGTATAAAAACTTACTCAGGGAGGCTTAATGAGCTTAATAAATCTTAATAATGAACAAAAAATGATTCGGGACGAATTCAGAAAATTTGCCACATCGGAGCTTGAACCAATTGCTGAAAATATTGAAGAGAATGGTGTTTTCCCGAAAGATATAATCAGTAAATTATCCGAACTGGGATTACTAAGTCTGATAATTCCCGAAAAATACGGCGGAGTTGAATTAGATGTAACCAGCCTTTGTATTGCCGTTGAAGAAATATCTAAAGTTTGTGCTTCGATCGGTACGATTCTTGTTGTAAATAATTGTATGGTCGCTTATCCCTTAATGAAATATGGTGATGAATCTTTTAAAGAAAAGTATTTGAATAAACTTTCAAATGGTGAAATCGGAGGATTTGTCTGCGAACCCGAGATAGATCTACCGGAAGAAAAAAACGACCTGAAAGCTGAAGGTAATAAATTTATTTTTTCAGGTCATAGAGAGTTCGTCTTAAATGGTGACTCCGCAAACTTTTTTATAATGCTGGTTTCTACTCCTGAGAATACTAAATATTATGTTATAGATAAGGATATCAAGGGGATTCATCTAACTTCGAAAAATATTCTGGGTTTAAGATCAGCAGGTTTTGCAGGTGCAGAATTCAAAGATATAAAATTAACCAAAGAAGCTTGTTTCATTGCAGAAGATAAAGGTGGAAAAATTCTATCCGAAATTCAAGATTATGCAAATATAGGTTTCTCTGCTATCTCTCTGGGAATTGCTCAAGCAGCACTGGAACCTGCTGTAAAATATTCCAAAGAGCGTGTACAATTTGGTCATAGAATTTGTGAATTTCCTATGGTCCAAGAGATGATGTCAGAAATAAAAATGAAAATAGAAACCGCAAGATTGCTGGTTTATGATGCAGCCTCTAAAGTAGATAAAGGGGAAGACTTTGGAATAGCTTCAAAAATTACACGTCATTATTGTGGAGAATTAGGCGTATTTGCAGGTTTAAATTCCATACAGGTTCATGGTGGGTATGGCTATATGAAAGATTATCCCCTGGAACGTTATTTCAGGGATGCAAAAGTTCTTCAGTTATTGGAAACATCACCAAGAATCTCAAAATCTCAAATTGCCAAAGAGTTATTAAAATGATATTAAGTGAGGAACATTTAGCCTTTC
>JAGLWO010000069.1 GCA_023133395.1 Candidatus Cloacimonadota bacterium
TATTTTATTACTTGCTTCTTTTATATTTCTTTCTGCATATGAGAGAGATCAGGTTTCTCGTTATGCTCACAGATATACACGATTAACCGAAGGTAAAAATTATGCAGTGAATATTTCACCTGATTCAATGTATTATAATGTAAATCCCTTTATAATCTCATTAGAAGGAGGAACAGGTTATCATCCGGACGCAGATTGTGCTCATTTTGTTTCACAATGTCTGCAAGCTGGAGGGATTCCAATGTATGAAGATGGCTATAATGACAATTCATCTTATTTAGGAATAGTAAATTGTAAAAATTTACATACATTAGCAGATAGCCTTTTTCCTGTACGAGAAGATTGGTATCACACAACTTTCCAGGATAGTTTCTGGATGGAAGAAACTCTAGATCCTTTTTTAGAATCAAATCATTTCCCGTATCAATTCAGCTATGATGGTTTGAATCTTTGCAGTGATATTTATTTCCTAAAGATATTTTTTTCTCATATAGATGTGTATTTTTGTGATAATATTAATGTTACATTACCTCATAGTAATGTTTATCCGATTTATGGATTTCATTATGATTTCTGGACTGCTTTATTATCGAACTACTATAATAATGAGTATGATCCGATAACATATGCTTCAATTTCTCTTCAGGAAAATCCTCCTTATGGTAATAATAATTATGGTTACAGAGCAGATGGATTAAAATGGACAGCTCATTATGAACCAGCAACTGATTATACAACTGGTGATTTCCAAATATATTGTAATTATAGAACTGACAATATAAACTTTAACAATAATTATGAATTTTTTTATGAGAATGATTATAATGATACTGGAAGAACTATTCGTTATCGTCATACTGCAATCTGTAGAAGTGGCTCCGGAAGTTCTGCTCACGTAAGCGCGCATGATAACGATAGAAATGATTCTCTATGGAGCTATGCATATTGTGATGGTAGTGAAGTTTATAATTGGTTAGCCTTGAATAGTATAACTTTTTATAATGTAAACATTAATGGAAATAGACCGAATTTAACAAGGTATAATGAATGGGGAAGTAAATCTATTATTACAACATCTGACCCTGACAGCACAAATGATAAGGACTATTTTGAAATAGGTGATCCGGTTTATATAAAGTATTCTTTTCAAAATGATGATTATGTAATGATTCCTGATCGATTTCAAGTTCGGGTTGAATTTGAAAATTCAAGAACTTTAATCGATAGCATATTATATGATGGAATTTTTGCTGACAGCATAATAATTCAAAATGTTGCTCAATATTTCAATATGCCTGAGTTGGATAGTCTTACAATTAATGTAAAACTTGATGACGGTTCCGGACAGGATTACGGAGATGATTGGGAAAGAACCTGGAATGACCAAAATTGGCAGGAAACGAATGAAACGGATAATATTATTTCAAAAACTTTATATCTAAATACAGGATTACAACCACCAACAAATGTTCATATAGAAGTTAATACAGGGAGAAATGATCTTCAAATACAATGGGAAGGTAATCCCAGTTCATCTTACAAAGTATATTCATCAAATAATCCATATTCGGGTTTTGTAGAAGATCTAACCGGAACATATTCTACAAACAGTTGGTCAACACCACTTCCAACTGAAAACAGGTTCTATTATGTGGTTGAAACTGATGAAAGACATGATCGTAAATCAAATATTCTTCATTTCAAAAAGAAAGGAAAATAGTTTTGATTTTATAATTTTCGATAAAAATGATTTGAAATGACATAAAATAAAGGTGATAAAATGAGTGAGAAAATTGGAGTTTACGTTTGTGAATGCGGTCCTAACATTGCTGATAAAGTTGATATTAAAAAGATTTTAACAGAAATTTCTACTCTTAACGAACCGCCTGAGAAGATAATAATTGCCAAGAAACACAAGCTTCTTTGCTCAAAGGAAGGTCAGGATTTCCTTGCTGATGAGATTACAAAGAATGAATTAACACACCTTGTTATTGCAGCCTGCTCTCCCCGGGATCACGATATTACATTTATGAATGTATGTAAGAGAACAGATCTTAATCCTTATTTGTATAAGCTTGTCAATATCCGCGAACATTGTGCCTGGATCATTCCTGATAAGGATGAAGCCACAGAAAAAGCAATTCAGTATATTCGGGCAGGCATAAGCAGGGTAACATATCAGTCTCCGCTTACAGAAAAAGAATTAGATAGTATTCCTGATGTACTTGTAATAGGTGCAGGCATTGCCGGTATAGAAGCCAGTCTGTCTCTTGCGAGTGAAAACAGGAAAGTATATTTAGTAGAAAAAACCTCCACACTTGGTGGCAAAGTAACTAAGTTTGAAAAAATACTTCCTCATCAGGGAACTGATCTCGATATTATTCAGGAAAAAATTCAAGCTGTTCAAGAAAATGAAAACATTGAAATTTTTACTGAAACAGAAGTAGAGAAAGCTATTGGCTTTTTTGGTAATTTTGAGATCACTTTGAAAAGCATTCATAATGATGAGCAGAAAAATGAATTTAAAGTGGGAGCAGTAGTAATTGCAACTGGCTTCAATTTATTTAATCCTGAAAAAATTCTTCGCTTTGGATATGGAAAAATTGAAGATATCTATACTTCTATGGAAATT